>JARFRH010000169.1 GCA_029287355.1 Maribacter sp.
ATATAGGCGTTGTCGTCAATAGTTACTTCTTTCATGCCAATTTCTTTAAGTTCCTCTACTAATTTATAGGCAAGGTCCCATTGTTTTTCGGTACTCGGAGTAGTTTCAGAAGTAGGGTCACTTTGCGTATCGATTTTTACGTACCGTAAAAACCGGTCCATTAACTGCTGCATTTGTATAATTTTTGATTAAAAAAACTGTTATCATCAAACAAACTTATTTTGGTCTTTTGAATGCTTGCGAAAAATAAACATTTTGTACGCAATTGAAAAGATTAAAACGAGTTCAACAAGTATACGAATCTATTGTGATGTATTTAAAATCTTTGGTAATGGTTTTGGTTTTATCGCTTTTCTCTCTCGAGGGAAGTGCTCAAGAATGCACCCTTGATATCGGTGGGAAAAACTCGGAAATCTTAATTAAGATCTTTCAGCTAAAGGAATCACAAATTACTCAAATGAAAACTTGGAGTGCTGAATTGGCCGCAGCGAATAAAGCAGTGGAAGACGATATTCAAAAACTATTCGATTCACACCCTCAGAGTACACCAGAAGAACTCGCCACTTTAGCGGAGAAATATAACACATTGCAAAAAAAGATGGTCAGCGCTTCTCGTGAAGCCGATAAAAAATTACTTATTATCTTCAATAAGAGGCAATATGATCGCTATTTGCAACTTTGTAATGAGGCCATTCGACTGCCCATTAAAGTGATTCCGATAGGGGTGAGTGATAGCCTTGTCGATCCGGAATAAATATGAACCGAAATCTGTTGATAAAATACGCTTAACTAGAAATTTTACTGGGACTACAGTTTGTATTTTTACCGAAATTCTCAAGAAATTCATGTATAAAATACTTGTTCGGCCCATTCTATTTCTACTAGATGCTGAAAAGGCACATTACTTTACCTTCTCACTTGTTCGTTTCCTGTCCAAAATTGGTTTTTCAGGCTTATTCAGAGCACTGTATGTTGTAAAGGATAAACGTTTGCAAAGAACGGTTTTCGGCTTGAAATTCGATAATCCGGTTGGTCTTGCAGCTGGCTTTGATAAAAATGCCCAACTCTTCAATGAATTTTCAAACTTTGGTTTTGGATTTGTTGAAATAGGAACCCTTACGCCTAAACCTCAAGACGGAAACCCTAAACCCCGTTTGTTTCGTTTAAAGTCAGATCAGGCTATTATTAATCGTATGGGTTTTAATAATTTGGGGGTTTTTGATGCTGTGGAACGATTGAAAAAAGATCATCGCGTATTGATAGGGGGCAATATTGGCAAGAACAAGGTTACGCCAAACGAAGAGGCAACCAAAGACTATTTAATCTGTTTAGATGCATTGTTCGATCATGTGGATTATTTTGCGGTAAATGTCAGTTCTCCTAATACACCGGGTCTTAGGGAGCTGCAAGACAAAGAACCTTTGACAGCTCTTTTGAAGGAACTAAAAAAGGAGAACACCAAATATGCTATAAAGAGCAAGGATAAAGAAAAACCCATTTTGTTGAAAATAGCTCCAGATTTGACCGATGCGCAATTGCTTGATATTATTGATATTGTCGCCGAAACTAAAATCGACGGTGTAATCGCTACGAATACGACAATCGAGCGTAAAAATTTGAAATCCGATTTGATTTTTACTGAAGAAAAAGGGGGACTAAGTGGAAAGCCTTTGGTGAATCGAAGTACCGAAGTTATACGATTCTTAGCAGAGAAAAGTGGAAAAGCCTTTCCGATAGTAGGGGTTGGCGGAATACATTCCCCTAAGGACGCCTTAGAAAAATTAGAAGCGGGAGCCGACCTTATCCAGTTATATACTGGATTTATTTATGAAGGACCTTCTTTGGTAAAGCAAATCAATAAAGCGATTTTAAGAGCAGAAGTTTAATAAGGCCCGTAATGGGGCAAATGCCCTTTGAATTCAGAGGGATATAATTTTCTTACCATCGAGTATCAAACTATTTAGTCCAATAGTCTATAACCAAAACATCATCTAAATGAGGCCCAAGCACTTCGCCAAATGCCTTGTGGTCAGGATGAGGTAAATAAACAGCACGATCTTCCTCGCTATTAAAAGTCAAAAAGAAGCAGTGTGTAAATCCTTTTTCTAAACCTTCGGGACTATTGTTCAATCCCCATTCGTAACCGACTATTTCAGATATTTTAGAGGGTAGGGCCGAAAAGGCACGCTCCACTTTGGCAATATCCCCTTTCGAAGTACCCTCCTTAAACTTGAAAAGTACAACATGCCGCAATAGACTATCATTTTTCATGGTATTTGGTTGTAGAGTCGGTTCAGAATTTGAATCCCAGTTTTTAGTAATAAAACCTAATGAGATAAATGCGATTAAAAGAACAAGAGAAAGAACTTTGGTTTTCATTGAATATGAATTTTTGGTAAGATAATAAAAATGAGGTTAGCTGCAACGGAATTTGTATTTTTCAAATCTTAATAATCATTCAACTTGAACTACGAAATTCTCATTGCATTTATCGGGGCTACCGCTGCTTTGGCCATATCTCCGGGGCCGGACAATATTTATGTGCTTATGCAGAGTATTTCCAACGGGAAGAAATTTGGTTTGGCAACCGTTGCGGGCCTCATTTCCGGGTGCTTGGTACACACTACACTTTTGGCTTTTGGCGTCTCTGCTATAATCAAGCAAAATGAAAAACTGTTTTTCGTTATTAAACTCTTTGGGGCTTTATATCTTTTGTATTTGGCGTATCGGGTTTACAGAAGCAAGGATGAATTACGCGTTTCTGAAAAGGGTGTTGCAAAAAAGGGATTGGGACAACTTTTTCGTCAAGGGTTTATTATGAATGTGCTGAATCCTAAAGTGACGATTTTCTTTTTGGCTTTCTTTCCAGGTTTCCTCTTTAGCGATGAACTGAGCAATGTGATACAATTTTATGTTTTGGGTTTATTGTTCATGTTCGTGTCGGCAATCATATTTAGTTTGATAGCCATTCTTTCAGGGATGATTTCGGAGTATATTCGAAGGAATTCTAAAATTGGGGTGTATTTAAAATGGCTTCAAATTATAGTCTTTATAAGCATTGCGACATACCTCTTACTTTCTGATAAATAATGGTAATTTTACGCTAGTAACGAGTTGTTTAAATGTCTGAGAAAGTTAAAATCATCGAATGCCCTCGCGATGCCATGCAAGGTATCAAGCCCTTTATACCGACGGAAGAAAAGGTGCGTTATTTACAATCCCTAATGGGTTGTGGTTTTGATACAATCGATTTTGGAAGTTTTGTGTCCCCCAAAGCCATCCCGCAAATGATGGATACAGCTGAAGTATTGGCGCAATTGGACCTTTCTGAAACTACTAGTAAATTATTGGCGATCGTCGCGAATATTCGGGGTGCAAACGATGCTGTTTTACATGACGAAATAGATTATTTGGGCTTCCCTTTTTCCATATCGGAGAACTTTCAGATGCGGAATACGCACAAAACAATTGAACAATCGGTTCAGACACTTCAAGAAATTATAAATATCGCTGAGACTACGGGAAAAGAGGTAGTCACTTATATTTCAATGGGATTTGGAAACCCTTATGGTGACCCATGGAATGTTGAAATCGTGGGAGAATGGACTGAGAAATTGGCCGCAATGGGCGCCCGTATTTTGTCCCTTTCGGATACTGTCGGAACATCAACTCCCGATGTTATCGATTATTTATTTTCAAATTTGATTCCGAAATACCCGGAAATCGAGTTTGGTGCACATTTGCATACAACCCCCACCAAATGGTATGAAAAGGTAGATGCGGCTTACAATGCGGGTTGTCGCAGATTCGATGGAGCCGTTCAAGGTTTTGGCGGCTGCCCTATGGCTAAAGATGAGCTCACTGGCAACATGCCGACCGAAAAGATGTTATCCTACTTCAATAGTGCTAAAGTCGATTCCGGTGTGAATTGGCTGGTTTTTGAAGCTGCTTACAATAAAGCTTCTGAATTGTTTGCTGAGTATCACTGACTGACTATTCCAAAAGAAAATATCTCGAGAAAACCTTCTGGAAAAATCGTAAATTTTCGTAATTGTTAAATCTTTATATTTATTTAGATTTAATTTAAATAAGTTTTGCTGAATTCATTTTTGATGTTAAATTTACGCTTTTAAAATTATATTATTTATAACAAGTCTAAATAAAAATAATGTCAAAGCACCTGCTTTCCTTAACCACGATTTTCTTTTTAATACTATCATTTGGTTTCTCTCAAACAAAGACCGACTCCATCACCTTAATACCCCAATCACAACTTAATGCAGCGCAACGCTTATTATCCGGTAATTACGGATCAGCGGTTACTGTTGGCGCATATGGCGAAATGCTGTACAATCAACCCGAAGGGGATAATGGGGAGCTTGATATTCAACGATTGGTACTGTTATTCGGCTATCGTTTTAATGAGAAAACCCAGTTTGTTACAGAGGTTGAATTCGAACATGTAAATGAAGTCTTTATAGAGCAGGCATTTGTGAATTATGCGGTAGGAAGTAATGTGAGCTTACGAGGGGGATTGATGTTAGTGCCCATGGGTATTATAAACGAATTTCACGAACCTACAACCTTTAATGGTACAGAACGTCCTGCGATGGATAATGTAATCGTGCCCACGACTTGGCGAGAAATCGGTATTGGCGTGGCCGGACGATTCAATACAATTTCTCTAGGATATCAAGCCTATGTTTTTAATGGATTCAAATCAACTCAAGCAGATGGTGAAGGAGGTGTTTCCGGATTTTTGAAAGGTTCGAACGGACTCCGAAGTGGTCGTCAAAAAGCGATTCAATCTACTGTTGATAGTCCGACTTTGTCGGCAAAAATCGATTACTATGGTATTCCCGGTTTGCGATTTGGTCTTTCAGGGTATTTTGGAAAAACGCAAGCAGCTGATGATGTTGAAGAAATTGAAGGTGCTAATATTGGCATATATATGATTGGTTTGGATGCGCGCTACGCCTTTCAACGTTTTACGGCCAGAGGACAATTCATTCATGCTTCACTTTCCGACACGGATAAATACAACAATCTTACTGGAAGAGATTTAGGTAGCGTATTACAAGGCTTTTATGTGGAAGGAGCATATAATCTTTTACCACAAAGTATGAAGCAGAAGTTATTTGCTTTTACACGCTACGAAAAATTTAATACACATGCGAATACTGCCGGAGAATTGGTTGCCAATGAGGCATACGATAGAACGGACGTAACTACAGGACTAACCTATCACATTTCACCAGGAGTTGTTGTAAAAGGAGATTACCAATTCCGCTCAAATGCCTCAGAGACGGATACAAAAGATAGATTGAACTTTGGTATTGGAGTTTGGTTCTAAGAAACTGGTTCGTGTTGAATTCCTTTCCATTTTCCAATTCTTGGCAGGGAAAGGAATTCTTTTCAAAATAACAACGGCAACCTTATTGAGATTCATTCTAAATTAATACATTTGTCTATGCTTGACAAGAAACGATTTATTGGCATTTTCTTATTCACATCGTTGGTATTATGTGGTTTTGGACTACCTAAAAATTTGCAGAAAAAAGTTACCAAAGAAGTTCAGAAAGTTTTTGAAATTGAAAGTTTTAAGATGGATGCAGTTGAAGTATCCGAAGAATTAAATTCAAAGCTTCCTGCAAAACTCACTTCAGATAATTTTTTTAAACTTACCAATGGGGAAGAACTCCTAGGTTATGCTTTTATAGATCAGGCTCCGAGTAAAACGGCAAAGTTCGATTATCTTATAATTTTTGACAATCAATTAAAAGTCAAACACTCAAAAGTGCTTATTTATCGTGAAGAATATGGCGGTGAAATTGGGAGTAGGAGATGGTTGAAACAGTTTTTAGGAATGACCGGTACCGATCGAGTCGATTATGAAACGAATATTGATGGTATCGCCGGAGCTACCATCTCAGTGCGTTCCATGACTAACGCCATGGATGATTTGTTACAGACCATCGGTATTCTTCAAGAAAAGGGGGCATTGTAATGAATTACAATGGCCTTTTAACTGCTTTTCCGAGGGAAATTAAATATTTTATTGCCGCTTTTGTCCTTATCCTTTCCATTGGCTTTTTTACGGGTTTGCTTTTTGTTTCGCAAACAAGTACAACTTCACCTGATGGTATAGTAGAGAATTATATTGGTAACGAAGAGGATGAGTTTGCCAAAGTGATGAAATTCAAAAAAAGCGAGCGTGAAATGTTGACAATTGTACATACGCATATTCTCTCCATGTCATTTATCTTCTTTCTTTTGGGGGGTCTGGTCTGGTTAACCAAGCTTTCCAAAAAATTAAAGCTCTTCTTGACTGTGGAACCTTTCTTATCTGTTTTATTGACTTTTGGAGGTATCTATTTTATCTGGAAAGGAGTTCTATGGATGAAATACGTGGTTATTTTCTCGGGGTTATTGATGACGGCAACATTTACGTTATCTGCAATTTTGGTGTTGTATCATTTGACTTTAAAGCCATCAGGAAGAGAATAAAGCAATCCCAATAAAAATCATTACATTTGCACGCAATTAATCCTTAATTGCTATGCAAGCTCACCTTGATAAAATTATTGGAGAAGGTCTCACCTACGATGACGTACTTCTAGTTCCAGCTTTTTCAGAAGTACTCCCTAGAGCGGTCAATATTCAAACAAAATTCACACGTAACATTATCATTAATGTACCGATCGTATCCGCCGCAATGGACACCGTTACGGAATCACGAATGGCAATCGCCATTGCTCAAGAAGGCGGTATCGGCGTCTTGCACAAGAACATGACGATCGAGCAGCAAGCGATTAAGGTTCGAAAAGTAAAGCGTGCAGAGAGTGGGATGATTTTAGACCCCGTTACCATGCCTCTCGATTCCAAGGTCAGTGATGCGAAGGCCAATATGAAGGAACATGGTATTGGAGGAATTCCGATAGTTGATGATGCAGGTAAGCTTATTGGCATTGTAACCAATCGCGATTTACGTTTTGAAAAGAATAATGATAGACCGATTTCCGAGGTAATGACCTCTGAAAATTTGGTTACTGCTGCTGAGGGAACTTCCCTTTCTGAAGCAGAGGACATCTTGCAAGAACATAAGATTGAAAAGCTACCTGTAGTTAATAAGAACAATAAACTAGTAGGCCTCATTACATTTCGTGATATAACCAAGCTTACCCAAAAACCTAGTGCGAATAAAGACCAATATGGCAGGTTACGTGTTGCGGCTGCCTTGGGAGTTACCGCTGATGCCGTTGATAGGGCGGAGGCTCTTGTAAATGCTGGGGTCGATGCAGTTGTTATTGACACGGCCCACGGCCATACCAAAGGTGTCGTAACCATTCTAAAAGACGTCAAAAAAAGATTCCCTCAATTGGAGGTAATTGTTGGAAATATTGCCACAGGAGAAGCAGCCAAGTATTTGGTAGAAGCAGGCGCGGATGCCGTGAAAGTAGGAATCGGTCCGGGATCAATATGTACGACTAGGGTAGTTGCGGGTGTTGGATTTCCACAATTCTCCGCGGTGCTTGAAGTAGCTGCAGCAATTAAAGGAAGTGGTGTACCTGTAATTGCAGATGGTGGTATTCGATATACCGGTGATATTCCAAAAGCTATTGCCGCAGGCGCTGATACGGTAATGTTGGGTTCGCTCTTAGCAGGTACAAAAGAATCTCCAGGTGAAACCATTATCTATGAAGGGCGCAAGTTCAAATCATACCGTGGTATGGGTTCCGTAGAAGCCATGAAACAAGGTTCGAAGGATCGTTATTTTCAAGACGTTGAAGACGATATCAAAAAATTGGTCCCGGAAGGTATTGTGGGTCGTGTGCCATATAAGGGTGATTTGTACGAAAGTATACACCAATTTATCGGCGGATTAAGAGCAGGTATGGGGTACTGTGGCGCCAAAGATATAGACACACTTCAAAACACAGGTCGTTTTGTCAAAATTACGGCAAGTGGTATCAATGAGAGTCATCCACATGACGTGACCATTACCAAGGAATCTCCAAATTACAGTCGATAATCCTGATGGACTACAACAACAAAACCAACGATTATTTTAATCATGAACGCCCGGAAATGTTGGCTTTTCTTCCTAAAACCTGTAAAACAGTATTGGATGTAGGGTGTGGCGAGGGTACATTTGCCCAGCAAATCAAAGCGAGACATGGGGCTGAAGTTTGGGGTATTGAGCTGATGTCAAAACCGGGTGAGAAAGCCAAAAAAAGGTTGGATAAAGTGTTCGTTGGTCCATGTGAAAATTTTGTGGAAGATTTACCAGAAGACTATTTCGATGTCATTTATTGTAATGATGTATTAGAGCACTTGGTGGATCCTTATACTTTTTTGGCTCACTTGAAATCGAAGCTGGCCCCTGCGGGTGTTGTTATCAGTTCTATTCCTAATATCCGTTACCACGATGCTTTTAAAAAAATCATCTTACAGAAGAAATTCGAGTATGAGGGCCATGGTATTTTTGATAAGACCCATATGCGTTTTTTTACCAAAAGCAGTATTGCCAAAATGTACACTGATTTGGGGTATGAAATCATAAGCCATAAGGGTATCAATAGAACTAGGTCACTAAAACCATACCTCTACAATATTCCTTTCCTTTTTACCGCGATGGATATGTTTTATTTACAATTTGCCACAGTTGCGAAGAAGGCTGATTAATTTATGATAGATATATCCATCAACATCTTGTTTATCAGTTGTTTGTCGAATATAAGTGCTATTAGTGTTCGCTTTTTCCTAGTTTCACCGAAATCAAGTACAATTTTGAATTTTCCCCTTGTAATAGCACTGCTTTTTATAAAAAAGATGTGAAATGTATATAAGACTCCTACTATTCTTTTTTTTCAGCGTTGGCATTCAGGCACAACAGATCGGGGAGTTCACTTCACTAGCTCCCGGTGCTCAAACCAGCGATTTTATTATTCCATCGACACATCGTTTTCAAAAGATAATAGAAGAAGGGGATCCATTGACCGAAGGTGGTGTTTTGATGCGCAATAATGATTTTACAGGATATGTACCTATTGGTGGCAATAGTGAAAATGGGTATTTGAGCATCAATGCGGAGCTAGTCCCAGGAGGTGTTTCTATTCTTGATATTGACTATAATAATAGCACAAGACTTTGGCAGGTCACAAGGTCTGAAGCAGTAAGTTTCAGCGGGGTATTCGCGACGATGGCAAATTGTTCTGGTACCGTAACTCCTTGGAATACGATTATTTCCTGCGAAGAATTTACCAGTGCAGAATTGCAAAACGACCCTCGCTTTCCTTTTCAGGGATCACGTGACTTAAATAATGATGGTTATGATGACTTCGGATGGGCTATAGAAATAGATCCAGTTACCAAAACTGTAATTGATCAACCCGGAGGACTAGTCGGCGCTGATAAGTTATGGGCCCTGGGAAATTTCAAACATGAAAACGCCGTAATACATAACAATGAACGTACCCTGTATCAAGGTGCTGATGCCAGTGTTGGGTATTTGTACAAATTCGTTGCCAACAATGCTCGAAATTTGAGTAGTGGCAGTCTCTATGTGTATAAAGGCTCTAAGAGTGGATCGGGTAATTGGATTCAGTTGAACAATACGACTCAAGAAGAACAAAACTCAACAGTCGTGCAAAGTGCTAATGTTGGCGCTACGGGGTTTAATGGTATAGAGGATGTTGAAATCGGTCCGGATGGTATGATCTATTTTGCGGTCAAGGGTGAAAGTCGTGTGTATCGTTTTCAAGACTCTGACCCAATTTCAGGTACTACGGTGACACAAATGGAAACTTATGTAGGAAATGCTGCCTACACTATTACCCACGAAAATGGTACTTCAAATGAAGTTTGGGGTGGAGGGAATGATAATTTGGCCTTTGACTTGCAGGGCAATCTTTGGGTTTTACAGGATTCTGGAAGTTCTCAGAACTACATTTGGGTAGTTGAGAACGGCCATACGCAGAGTAGTCCGAAAGTTAAGATTTTCGGACGAACACCCATTGGTTCTGAACCTACTGGAATTACCTTTTCACCTGATAATCGTTTTTTATTTATGTCCATTCAACACCCGGACGGTGGAAATGGTAGCACTACACAACTTGACGCTGCTGGTAATGCTATTGGCTTTGATAAGGCTATATCTTTGGTTATCTCTCTTGACTCAGCCACAGATTTAATTTGGTATCTCGACGCTGACCTCGATGGATTCGCTACCGCAAATACAATTTCCAGTCCAACAAATCCTGGACCTGGGTATACCACGACTATAATGCCAATCACTGACTGTGATGACAATGATGCTACCATAAATCCTAATACTATTTGGTATTTGGATGGAGATGGAGACGGTTTTGCGCACCCCGTGACGGCCAAAAGTTGTTTGAATCCAGGAACGGGTTATTCCCTGAGTGTTTTACCCACAACGGATTGCGACGATTCCGATGC
>JARFRH010000140.1 GCA_029287355.1 Maribacter sp.
TACTATTCTAATTTAATGATAACTTACGAAGTGTTATCCCTTAAAATAAAACCGGATAAAGTCTATATAACAAGTTACATATCATTTAAACCAACCATATGAAAATAATATTTCTTCTACTTGCATTAGTGTCATTGATATCTTGTGATCAAGCCGAAACGACCATTACTGAAAACGAAATCCTGTGGGATACCTATGGTGTTCCTCATATCTACGCTACTTCTGATAATGACTTGTATTACATGTCTGCTTGGGGTCAGATGAAAAATCATGGAAACCTTATTTTAAAACTTTACGGAGAAGCCAGAGGTACTAGTGCAGAATTATGGGGAGAAGGTTTTGAGATTAATAAAGCATTAGGTCATTTAGGACTTTATGAGCAATTGCAACCAGCTTACGACAACTTAACACCTAAATATCAGGAAATGCTTCAATCTTTTGTAGCTGGAATTAATTCCTATGCAGAGAAGAATAGCGACGAGTTAGATGAAAAATATAAAAAGGTTTTACCTATAACTGCCAATGATATTATCGCACACAATTTTCGTGTAGTGAATTATGAATTTCTCATTCGTGGAACTTTTTTATCCAATCAAAAAATAGAAGGTGGATCAAATTCCTGGGCACTTTCAGGAAGCAAAACTTCTACTGGCAATGCGATGTTGGTTGCCAATCCGCATTTATGGTGGTCAGACTTATATTTATGGCATGAGCAACAATTTATTACAAATGAATACAATATGTATGGCGCAACCCTTATTGGAAACCCCTCAATAATACTTGGTTTCAATGACAATATATCATGGACACATACAGTAAACACAATCGATAACACAGACTTGTTCGAATTAAAGAAAGAAGGTAATACCTACCTACTGGATGATAAATATATTCCATTTGAAGTGCATACCTATGTAATTAAAGAGCTACAAGAAGATGGTTCTATAGAGACCAATGAATTCAAAAGGAAAATCGCAAAGCATGGTATTGTCATCAAAGAAACTGAAAATTCTGCATTTGCCATTCGATTTGCACAGATGAATAATTTTACCCCATTAATCGAACAATACGATTTAATGTCAAAGGCGAAAAATTTAGACGATATGAAAAATGCTCTTGCCTTAAGACAAATGCCTTTTTTGAATACAGTCTATGCTGATAATGTCGGTAATATAATGCACCATTTTGGTGGACTTGTACCAGAAAAGAATGGCGATTGGGATAAATGGCAAGGAGTCGTATCTGGTGACTCAAGTGCTGATATTTGGACCGAGTATTACGAAAGTAATGAGTTGCCTATTGTTATTAATCCACCTTCCGGTTGGTTACAGAACGCTAATGATCCACCTTATATAAATACTATACCAACGGTACTAAATCCCGATGATTTTGCATCTCATATAGCACCAAATAATATGAGATTTCGACCACAACGTGCCGCAAGGATAATGCATGAAGAAGATAGCATTTCTTTTAATCGTTTAGTGGAGTTAAAACATGATAACAAAGCCGAATTAGCATTAAGATTGCATGATGACCTTCTTGCTTTAAAAAATCAAACATCAGACTCTTTAGTATTAGCCGCTATCGATGTAATGACCAAATGGGATGGTTCTTATGATGCCAATAGTATGGGAGCCATATTCTTTATGACCTTTACCAATACCTGGGCATCTGAAAAGCAGACAAGCCCTTTTCAATTGAGTTCTCTTTTAAAAGACGCATGGCAGTATAGTGACCCAATCAATACACCTGACGGATTTGTAAATAATGACGAAATCATTAACATCATAAAAAAGTCTGCTGAAAATCATTTGGCAGCTTATACTAAACTTGAAGTCCCTTACGGAGATTATTACAAACTGAAAATGGGTGATTTAGAGTATCCTGGAACAGGAGGCCCACAACATTTAGGCGTATTTAGAATTTTATATTCTTTAGGTTCAAACCCTGATGAAGAAGGCAAGTTTTACGGCAATTTTGGGGATACTTTCGTTCTTGTTCTCGAAATGGGAGAAGAAATCAACGCTAAAGGACTATTAACATATGGAAATTCATCTAATCCTGATAACAAACATTATGGAGATCAACTAGAAATTTTTAGTAAGAATGAATTAAGGGATATATGGTTCAAACGAATCGATCAGGAGACGAATATGGAGCTCAAAGAAAATAAAAACGATATGTAACAATGGCTATAAGTAATGGCGCCGTTCTCGCTTACTTCTGAAAATCCTCGCGGATTTTCAGTTTGGTGTGTACTTGCAAAGTTAACCGCTAAACAACGCAACTACTCATAGCCGAGACGGTTGTGTGCAATTAAAACGAACAGATGAATTTTGAAGAATTAATCCAAGATGTCTACCTGAAAATTAAGAGTAGAGAAGATAAAGGAGAGAGGGCATCATATATTCCTGAATTATCAAATGTTGATCCAAAGAATTTTGGAGTTCACATATCGACAATTAATCAGGTTAACTTCGGCATTGGTAATTATAATGACAAATTTTCTATTCAGAGTATCTCAAAGGTACTAGCATTAATTTTGGCTTATCGCATTGTCGGTGATGAAATATGGGACAGAGTTGGGGTGGAGCCTTCAGGGACAGCATTCAATTCCCTCTTTCAACTTGAGGCTGATAAAGGTATTCCCAGGAATCCATTTTTAAATGGGGGAGCAATCGTAGTTTCAGATATCCTTTTAAGTAATTTAAAGAATCCGAAAGAAGATTTTATCGACTTTGTTCGAGGTATATCTAACAATACAACATTGGAATATTCGAATAGTATAGCTCAGTCAGAAAAAGATGTAGGGTATAGAAATGTAGCCCTATGTAATTTCATTAAATCATTTGGACAAATTGAAAATGAGCCCTCTGTTATTCTTGATTTCTATTACGACCTATGCTCGTTGGAAATGAGTTGTAAAGAACTTTCGGAGTTGTTTTTATTTTTAGCCAATAACGGTCTTGGATTACAAAACAACGAGTCAATATTGAGTGAAAGTCAATCTAAACGAATAAATGCTTTAATGCAGACATGTGGTTTTTATGACGAATCAGGAGAATTTGCCTTTAAGGTCGGGCTTCCAGGAAAAAGCGGTGTTGGAGGAGGTATTATAGCCATACATCCAGATCAATATGCGATTGCTGTTTGGAGTCCAAAGTTGAATAAGAAAGGGAATTCGTATAAAGGGATGATGTTTTTGGAAGAATTTACAACAAGATCTGAATTATCTTTATTTTAAAAACGGCACACAACAATATATCTAGCACATTAAAACACGCCATATACTTATCCGTTGTAAATAATTTTACGGAACCTTTTACATAATTATACATCTAATAGTAGGACTGTATTATGAAGGAACATAAATTTTTTTTAATTGCCATTTTTTTTCTGTCATTTGGAATTATATCATGTAATGATGATGATAATTTAGATGACCCTAACTTCATTTCATCTAATATAAATGAAGTAAATTGGTATGGAAAACCAGAAATCAACATTAATCCATTAAATGATACATTGTCTGTTCTTGGATATGGAAATAATCAGGTAGTTTTTTTCAAGATAAAATATGTAGGAGAAGGAATCTATAATTTATCCGGAAATCAAGCTAGTTACTATACCACCGTTGGCGGGGATGTTATTACGAGTTTATATCTCTTAGGAGAAAGTAATACCTCCCAAATTACAATAACAGATTTCGATTCAGAACAAAACATAATAAGAGGGAATTTTCAATTATCACTTCAGCAGGATTGGAGCAATCCTGAAAATAATATCGAGTCTTTATACTTCACTAATGGAAAATTCAAAGGAATAATTAATGACTAATAACTCAAACTATTTACAACAACTTGTATAGCTCATTGCTCTTAAATTCCTACTCAGAATTTACCGCGCTGCTGAACACTGGTTAATCCCTATTTGCTAACTTAGTGCTAATCGCAACGAAACCATACTCGAACACCTTGTGCTTGATTATAACCAACCAATAACCAATGATAAAATTCTTTCGAAAAATTCGCCAAAACTTGCTTATGGCAAACAAAACTGGAAAGTATTTTAAATACGCCATTGGAGAGATTATACTTGTTGTAATTGGAATTTTGATTGCATTGCAAATCAACAACTGGAATGAAAACCAAAAAAATCATAAAAAATTAACCAGATATCTCTATGGCACATTAGGCAATTTTAAATCTGATTTAGAAGGGGTTACTTATTATATTGATAACCTCACAGACGAAAATAAAAAACGTAAGTTGTTTATAAATCATTCAGATTATAATGTGTTTACTCTTGATAGTTTAGAGCAAAGCATAACAATTTGGAAGAAAGGAATAGGCATTTTTAATATGGATAATGATTTCAAACAGATTGAAAATGCTGGAATAGAATACGGTATCTATGAGGATGTTATTAATGATATTCTTGAACACTATATTTGGGCGGTGTCCAATGTACTATCTGCCGAGAAAGTATTCAATGAATCAGTGGACAAGGACAATAACTATATGAGAAACCAACAAAATAACTATGAGTTTAACTTTGGAGAAGGTTTAAATTCTTACCAAACTGAATCAGAAGCAAAAGAATCTATCATCGAACTTCTGAAATCACCTATACTCAGAAATATTTTAAAAATGGACTATGAAAGAAATGAATATTATATTTCAGATTTAATAGTTATGCAAACAAGGCTCAAGGAAATGATTCCTAAATTAGAAAATGCATTGGAAATTAATAGTATTCAAATACCAGTTGAAAATTGAATTTTAGAGAAAATTAACGAAAGCACAACAATGGCTATAAGTAATTGCTTGTATTCGCCCACTTTGGAAATTCCTGCGGAATTTTCAACTTGGTGTGTACATGCAAAGTTAACCGCTAAACCGCGCAACTACTCATAGCCGAGACCCTTTTACGTCATTTAAACCAACCAAAACCAATAAATGGAATTCAAACTAAATAACATTCTTTTCTTTCTAATTGCACTTTTGATATTAAGTTGTAACAACTCTAGAAAAAAGAAATCCGAACAAGAACTTGAACATTCTGCTTCTTATGTATTAGTCAAAAATTGGCCTGATTTACCTAGCGATTTTATTTTAGGAAATCCAACTGGTCTCGGAATTAACTCTGAAAACAATATTGTGGTTTTTCATAGAGCGAGTAGCGTTTGGCAAGAACCAATGTCAAAAGATAAAATTCAAGAAAACACTATTACGGTTTTTGATAAACAAACAGGCAAAGTCATAAATAGTTGGGGAGCGAATTTATTTATAATGCCACACGGATTAGAAATTGATAAAGAAAATAATATCTGGGTAACAGATGTTGCCCTTCATCAAATTTTTAAATTCAGTTCTGATGGAACTCTACTTTTGACTTTAGGCGAAGCCGAAGTTGCTGGAAATGATGGAGAGCATTTCAATCTTCCTACAGATGTAGCTGTTTCAGCTGATGGCACTTTTTATGTAAGCGATGGATATGGAAACAGTAGAGTTATTAAATTCTCAAAAGACGGAACATACTTATTTGAATGGGGTAAATTCGGAAATAAACAGGGAGAGTTCAATATTCCACACGGAATTGATTTAGATAAAAATGGATACGTTTATGTTGCTGATCGAGAAAATAATCGAATTCAAAAGTTTGACAGTGAGGGAAATTTTATCACACTCTGGCAAAATCAAACAACCGACCAATTATATTCCGTAACGATTGATAATCAGAAAAACTACCTTTTTGGAATAGATTATATGATTGTTAATGATACTATTATTAAAGGTTCTGATATTTTTCGCTTTGATTTAGATGTAAACCTGCAAACGCAATTTGGTAGAACTGGATTTTATGATGGTCCAATTTCGAGATATCACGATATTCAAATTGATGATGAAGGAAGTATTTATGTTGGAGATATTTTAGGAAATAGAGTTCAGAAATTTAAATTAAAATAAAAACGCAGTACAACAATGGCTATAAGTAATTGCCTGTTCTAGCTTACTTCTGATTCCGATAGTTATCGGGACGCTCAGATTTTCTGTTCGGTGTGTATTTGCAAAGTTAAGTGCTAGAGCACGCAACTACTCATTGCCGAGACCGTTGTGCTTCATTATGACCAACCAATAAGCAATGATCAAATTCTTTAGGAAAATACGTTACGACCTCATGGAACAAAACAAAACAGGCAAGTACCTAAAATATGCCGCTGGCGAAATTATTTTAGTCGTCATTGGGATTTTAATTGCCTTGCAAATTAATAATTGGAAGGAAGAGAGAAAGGATAGAAGTCTCGAAAAGGAATATATAGCTCGATTAAAAGGTGAGATGCTCAAAAACCTGGAAAGTTCGACCAACCAAATACTTTATAGTTCCTTTCAAATTGCAAACGTTGACAAACTCCTAAGTGCCCTTTCAGGGGATACTGCTTATTCAAACCCAGAGCCACTTGCCGTGGCAATTGAGCATGTAGGTTGGCTCAATTCCGTTCCATATGTGAATGACGTTTGGAATGAGTTAATTAATAATGGAAATATCCGTCTTCTTAAAAATGATTCTTTACGTGATAATCTCACTACATATCATAGCAAGATGATTGTTGTTTTAAATAATCATGAAGAATGGTATAGTAATAATTTAGGTTATCGCAGATTAGCTGGAGATATTTTAGACCCCCAAATTCGAGAACAAATTGCTTTAAAATTGGAACCTATACAATATGAAGGACATTTAACTAATTTACCAACACAACAATACTTAGTTAATAAATTAGAATCCTTGGAAGGATTAAATGGTTATTTGGCAGATATAAAAATGGGGCAGAGAACAAACATCTTCATGTTTGAAAGACTCATTGATAAGATTGAAGAAACAATTGAAATTTGTGATAAAGAATTGAAAAAATAAAAACGAAAGCACAACAAAGAACTGAGGTAAAAAAACAGACAAATTCTTCCTTAATTTGAGATATTATTATTCAATATAATCCATCTATAGTTGACGTAGTGTACCCCCTCATCGTTCGGCCTGAAGGCTCAAAAACGCAGTCTGAACAGGTTTGCAAAAGAATATAACCACATTAGGCCCCATGAATCTTTGAAGATGAGAACACCTGCAGATTGCCATGATTTTTCCAATGGACCATACCCTGAAAAAATCCCAAAACACGATTACCCATCGACCATGAAAGTGATGAAAGTCTGCCAGAATGGATCCATGCACTGGAAGTCTTATTACTGGGTGTATCTAACCGCAGCACTTAAAGGAAAATACGTCGGTGCTGAAGATCAAGGCAACGGAATTTGGAGAGTACTTTAGAGAGACGTATTTTTAGGCTACTTTAACGAAAAGAACATAAGAGACAAACAAGTATCGATAAGGCTAAGTCAGAATATAGTGTAAAGCATTTGCCTTAACGTACATTAGAAAGAATGAATCAATAAAATATGAAAAGAGCAGTTTTACTTTTAGCTACCGCATTAATTCTTTTTGGCTGCAAACAGAGTCAAAATGAAAAGGAACAACAAAGTTCGATTGAAACAATGGAACCCCAAGGTGTTGAAAATGTCGCCTATAAGTGGGGATATATGGCATTGACCGCCCAAGCGAATGATACTGAAAAATTCAAACCAAGACCGACAGTCACTTCTCGGTATTTGGGTCTGATATTCGTTTCCATTTTTGATGCTTGGTCGAAATATGACGCAAAAGCTATTCCGGTTTATTTGGAAGGTGTTGATAGAAGACCCGTAAAAGAACATACACTAAAAAATAAAGAAATTGCAATTAGCTATGCTGCATTTCGAACAATGAATGAATATTATTTTTCAGATAAAGAGCTGTTTGCAAACTTTATGAAGGAATTGGGCTTAGACCCAATGAATGAATCATTAGACCCTAATACACCAGAAGGTATTGGCAATTTAGCAGCAAAAGCCGTAATTGAAGTACGAAAAGGAGACGGAGCAAATCAATATGGAGAAGAAAAAGGTTCAAATGGCAAACCATATTTTAATTATGTAGGATATGAGCCAGTTAATTCGGCTGATAAGAATGTAGACCCAAACCGTTGGCAGCCCAAATATTTCTCCGATGGCAAAGGTGGGAAATATGCTCCTGGATGCTTAACGCCATTTTGGGACAAGGTCAAACCTGTTGCTTTAAAATCAGGAGACCAATTTCGTCCAGGACCTCCGCCAATGATAGGCTCAGAACAATTGGAAAGAGAAGTTCAAGAAGTAATATCGTTACAAGCTAACCTAACAGATTACCAAAAAGCGTTGGTAGAGTTTATGCGAGATGGTCCACAATCCGTGCAACAAGCAGGACATTGGTTAAAGTTTGCCCAAGATGTTTCAAGAAGGGATAATCATACACTTGACCAAGATGTAAAAATGTACTTCTACAACCAAGTGGTTGCCATGGATGCTTTTATAGCTTCTTGGGATTCAAAAATGTTTTATGATTATGCCAGACCCTATGCATTAGTGCATCAATATTACGATGAACAAAAAATCAAAGCTTGGGGCGGAGAAGGAAAAGGTATGATTGAAATGGACGGAAAACAATGGAGACCTTACTCGCCAGAAACATTTCTATGCCCTCCATTTCCGAGTTATACTTCAGGGCACAGTACCATTAGCGGAGGTTGTGCGGAAGCATTGAAAATGTGGACTGGAAGTGATGAATTTGGTTCAAGTGCTCAATTGGTCGCAGGTGCAATGACAGAGCCAAATAATTTGGGAGATACGATAATATTGGAATTTCCAACGTTTACGGAAACCGCGGAAATGGCAGGTATTTCAAGAGTATTGGGCGGTTATCACATTCAAGCAGATAACGTAGCAGGATTAGAATTGGGTAGAAACGTAGCGAAAGAAGTTTGGAAATTTTATAAAAAACACATCGGAGAAGAATAACGACACGCAACAATAGCTATGAGTAATGGCGCCGTTCTCACCTACTCTTGAATCGTGATAGCTATCGGGACTCGCGAAATTTCGAACTTAGTGTGTACCTGCCCTACCGTAAGGCAGGCTTGCAAAGTTAAGTGCTAAACCACGCAACTACTCATAGCCTTTGCGTTCCGTACAATTCAAAAGTTGTTACCTCGGCTTGACCTAATGTTTAGCTATCAAGGATTATCAAAAGCAACTATAGCAATTAACACCTTGCAGTTCCGCTGAACGAGGGCCACAAGATGAGAGAAATCAAATTAAAAAGAGCCATTTCACTTCCCGTATTGTTTCTCTACGGGCTGGGTACCATGGTCGGGGGCGGTTTTTACGCCTTGTCTGGAAAAGTAGCCGGAATGGCCGGAATGGCAGCCCCTTTGGCATTTTTACTAGCCGGACTTTTGGCGTTCTTAAACGTATTCACCTTTGCAGAACTTTCGTCTCGCTACCCGGTCAGTGCAGGAGAGGCTAAATATGTTCATGAGGCTTTTAAGCGGCCGTGGTTTTCGGGTCTAATCGGGTGGTTGGTGATCTTTACCGGCGTGGTATCCGCGGCCACCCTCTCTGTGGCTACCATTACCTTTCTACAGGATCTGCTGACCGTTCCACAAAGCTTGGGCCTTATTGTACTCATAGTATTGATGGGCCTCATCAGTGCCTGGGGAGTGGGCGAATCGGTAAAGGCCGTTATCGTCATTACCGTACTTGAAGTAGGGGCCTTGTTCTATATACTCTTTTCCAAGGGAGAAAATCTGTCCCAAATCCCTGATCTTCTTGTTGATCTGGAGACGCACTTTTCTAATGGTTTTCCGCTTTTTGGCATAGCTTCCGGGGCATTTTTGGCGTTTTACGCTTTTGTCGGTTTTGAAGATATGGTAAATATGGCCGAAGAGGTGAAGAAAGTGAAGACCAGTTTGCCCAAAGCAATGATCTGGGCCGTTGTGGGCACTACCCTACTTTATGTACTAGTGATAACCACTATGGTCCTAACCGTGGCTCCAGCTGAACTCGCAACGGCCAATGCCCCGTTGGCGAGAATAATCGAGAGCGATGGTCTGATGGTGACCAATTTTTTCATCATTATAAGTATGCTTACGGGAATCAATGGAGCCTTGGTTCAAATTGTAATGTCATCAAGAGTTTTATATGGGCTTGGGAAGGAGAAAAAGGCACCGAAACGCTTTGCCAAAGTGCACCCCAGAACCAAGACCCCGATTCAGGCTACCGTTCTGGCCACGGCCATTGTTCTGGCCCTGGCCTTATTTTTCCCCTTAGTTGGCCTGGCAGAGGCCACTAGTTTTATCATCCTCACTGTTTTCTCAATTTTAAATATCGCGCTGATCACCATAAAGACCAGGGGAGATGATGTGCCAACGAATAGCAAGACGTATCCTATCTGGTTGCCTTATTTGGCGTTGATCGGTTGCCTTGGAATCCTTACTTTTAGAATTTTCGGCTAAAGCCCAGCGATATGCTTATTGGTCATCCGACCCTTTATGAACTAGATGTGGTCCTTATCTTAGTTGGTCTGCATGGTGTACGACCTTTCGGGTACACCACTGTCTCTTATACACATCTCCGAGCCCACGAGACGAACAA
>JARFRH010000185.1 GCA_029287355.1 Maribacter sp.
TTGTTACATTTATTTAACTTTGGTGGAAATCATTTTAAGAACACCAGAGCACTACCATGGCAAAACAAAAAACAGCGCCCAGAAAGACCTCACACAAAAAAACGCCCTTAAAAAAGGATGCGAATTCGAAGAAGGAGGCAACTAAATTCTTGATCGTAGGCATGGGCGCTTCGGCAGGCGGTTTGGAAGCTTTCAAAGAATTCTTTGAAGCGATGCCCGATGCTCCGGGAATGGCCTTTGTATTGGTACAGCATTTAGACCCTACTCATAAAAGTTTGATGGTCTCCCTATTGAGAAACCATACTAAAATGGCCGTAACAGAGGTTCGGGACAATACCAGGGTAGTTCCGAACCACGTTTATATCATTCCGCCGAATAAGGACATGGCCATTCTAAATGGCAAACTGCACTTAATGGACCCTACGGCGGCTAGGGGTTTTCGTAAACCCATCGATTTCTTCCTGCGTTCCTTGGCGGAAGATCAGACAGACAAAGCGGTCGGCATCATTCTTTCAGGTACGGGTACGGAAGGCACCTTGAGCCTAAAGGATATAAAAGGCAAAGGCGGCCTCTCCATTGTTCAGGATCCTACCACGGCGAAATATGATGGTATGCCCAGAAGTGCTATTGCAGCTGGAGCGGAAGATTTTATATTGCCCGTGAAGGAAATACCGGATGCACTCCTAAAATATGCGAAAAATCGTAAGTTCAAACCCGAAGAAAAGCCTATTCCTGTTTCAACACCCTATGAACTCTTGGAAAAAGTCTTCATCATTTTGCGTAATGAAACGGGTTGCAACTTTAGCGATTATAAGAGCAGCACCATTATCCGCAGAATCGAAAAACGGATGGCGCTCAATCAAATCGACAAACTGGCAAACTACATTAAACACCTTCAGAATAGTCGCGAAGAAGTCCTTAAACTATTTAAAGAACTGCTCATTGGCGTGACCAGTTTTTTTAGGGACAAGGAGGCCTTTGAAGCATTAAAGCAAAATGTCATTCCAGAAATCATTGAAAACAAACAAGATGGCGACACGATCCGTATTTGGGTCGCAGGCTGTTCTACGGGCGAAGAAGCCTATTCGATTGCCATTCTTTTTGACGAGGCCATCCGCAAGCAGAAGAAGTCATTGAAAATACAGATCTTTGCTTCCGATTTGGATGAAGATGCTATTCATATGGCTCGGCAAGCTGTCTACCCTGAAACGATTTCCACCGATGTAGGTGTAGAGCGGCTCTCCCGTTATTTTCAAAGCGATACCAATAGTTACCGGATAAAAAAGGAAATACGGGATCAGATCATCTTCGCTGAGCATAATCTAATCAAAGATCCGCCTTTCTCAAAACTCGATATGGTCACTTGTCGTAACCTGCTGATTTATTTGAATGTAGAGGCCCAACGAAAAGTCTTTGCCATTTTCCATTATGCCCTGAATCCGAAAGGCATCTTATTTCTGGGCAATTCGGAATCATTGGGGGAATATGCAAGTTTGTTCGAGGTACTGGACAGAAAACACAAAATATTCAAGTTCAAGGATGTAAAACAAGACAAAATGCCGGATATCGCCCACCTGTTCCAAGAGCCCATCCCCCTAAAAATGGCAAATGCCACTCCGCCAAAACGGGAATGGCAGACCAGTCTTGCCAGGATTACGGAAAAAATGCTGTTGGCCAATTACGCACCGAGCTGTGTCATTGTCAACAATAAGGGAGATGCGGTTTATTTTTCGGGTAACACGGGCAAATACCTGCAACCTTCTCCGGGCGAGGCCAAATTGAACATTATCGATATGGCACGCGAGGGGCTTAGGACCGACCTCCGTAGTCTACTCTTAAAAGGCCTAAAAAGGAAAAAGACCGAAACGCGAAAAAATATCAAGGTAAAGACGAACGGTAACGAGCAACTGATCGACCTGTCCATACTACCTTTAGCGGAAACCGGACTTGACAGCGAATATTGGCTAGTCACTTTTGAGGATGTCGCTATGATTCCCGAAAAGGGTGTCGAAGCAGAGGACAAAAGTGCCGCAGAGAATACCACGGAACTGCACGCCATGGAGCAAGAACTGGCCGCCACCAAGGAATACTTACGGTCGACCATCGAACAATTGGAAATATCGAATGAAGAACTGAAATCCTCGAACGAGGAATTGCAGTCAAGCAACGAGGAATTGCAGAGCACCAACGAGGAAATGGAAACCTCAAAGGAAGAACTACAGAGCGTAAATGAAGAGATCGTTACCGTGAACACAGAGCTACAAGGAAAAATCGATGAATTGGCTCAGGCCTATGACGACATGAACAACCTTTTGGCAAGTACCGAGATCGGCACCATTTTTCTTGATTCCGATCTGAAGATAAAAAGGTATACAACCCCCATGACAAAGATCATCAACCTCATTCAGACCGATGTGGGCCGGCCTATCTCGCACTTATCCTCCAATCTTATTTATGATGGTATCGAACAAGACGTAAGAAAGGTACTGAACAAGCTGACCCCGGTACATAAATCCATAAAAAGCAACGAGGGTATCTGGTACCGGATGCAGATCATGCCCTATCGCACTTCAGAGAATGTAATACAAGGGGTGGTCATCACTTTTGTCGATATTACCCAAGAGAAACATTTGGTAGAGCAATTGCAAGATGTCAAAGAAAAATATGAACAGCTGCTCGGAATGACAAAGACAGTGGTCTATACGCAAGACAAAAACCTGATTTATAACAGCATGCCGAATATACACCCCGATTTTCAGTTCAAGAGCATGATCGGAAAAACGGATGCCGATTTTTTCGATGAGGTAGACGCTAAAAAATTGAATGACATCAAGAAAAAAGTACTGAAAACAAAAAAGCCGGAAAGGGAGACCGTTTCATTAAAAATAGCTGGGGAAGTCCGCTTTTATGACCTTATGGTACGGCCTGTAGAAAAAGACAATGAGATTGCGGGAATCGCGTGTACCTCTATAGATATTACCGAACTGGTTACAGCGGAACAGCAATTGGAAAAGGTTAAAAAAGAAAAAGATGGTCAATGAAAATGATATAAAAAAGAAACTGCGTTCAAAGGCGGAAGCCAAAGTAAAACAGATGCCAGATACAAAACTAGATCTTACCATGGAAAAGGCGAGAACCCTAATGCATGAGCTGGAGGTACATCAGGTAGAACTGGAGATGCAGAATCAAGAACTTCGTGAGGCCTTGCACCTATTGGAAGATGCACGTGATCAATATACCGATCTGTTCGATTTTGCTCCTGTGGGCTATTTAGTACTCGATGACAAAGGGGTCATCCAAAACATCAACATTACCGCCTGCACGATGATGGGGGTGGATCGTTTACTAATCAAGGACAAGCCATTTTCCGCTTATATGTCACGCATCGAATCGAGTACCTTATTTTTAAAATTACGTGAAGCCTTCCAGAGTGAGATCCTTAAACCATTTGAACTTCAAATCAAGCGAAATGGCAACGGCAAGTTTACCGCATTGATTCATGGCACGGTTACGGAAAATGGGCAAGGGAAGTCAATTTGCCGTTTGTCAATGCAGGATATAACTGAGATAAGAGAGGCTGAGGCCATACAGCAAAAGCATGAAGACCTTCAAAATGAAAAAGAAAATATAGAACGGTATCTAAATCTTGCCCCGGTTATTTTTCTATTGTTGGACAATGAATATAGGGTACAGCTGATCAACCAAAAAGGTTGTGATCTCTTGGGGTATGAAAAGCACGTATTGCAAGGTGAGAAGTGGTTCGAATACGTAATGCCTGCAAAAAATCAAGCTGAAAACGCTGAAAGTCCCCTTTATTTTAGACATAAAAAATTGCTGTCGTTACCCTATTTTGAGAGCGAGGTACGCTCCGAAAATGGTGAGCTACGCCTTATCGGATGGACGAATACCACCTTAAAAGACAAGTTCGGCCAAACCATTGGCACCTTAAGTGCAGGCGAGGACATTACGGAGCGAAAAAAATTGGAGGTAATCAAAGAAAAATATACTGCTACCTTAGAGGAGACCGTAAAAGAGCGCACCAAAGAACTCAGCGAGGCCTTGGAAGCGGAAAAAAAGATCAACGAATTAAAAAGTGCTTTTATTACCATTGCCTCGCACGAATTGCGAACTCCGATAACCATTATATGGTCGTCGATCATCTTAATCGAAAAATATACCGAAAAGGGAGAATACCAAAAGCAAGCAAGATTGATCGATCGTATAAAAAGCGCATCTAAACATTTTACTTCCATTTTGGATGATTTTCTTTCGTTGGATAAATTGGAAAGAGGTGACCTGCGCATCAATAGGGAAAATCTTAACCTAGAGGAATTTGTACTTGACCTTATAAATGATATGAAAGGAATATCGGACTCAGGACAACAGATCATTCATACCCACAATGGAAAAACTAACATCGTACAAGATCGAAAAATGTTGCGCCATATCGTATCGAACCTGCTTTCGAACGCAATAAAATATTCAGATACGGATATTGAAATGCACACCTCAGTAACCAAGGGCAAACTGATAATCGAGGTCAAGGATAATGGAATCGGCATTCCAAAGGAGGGCCAGCAATACCTATTCCAGCGGTTTTTTAGGGCGAAAAATGTAGAACACCTTCAAGGGACAGGCTTAGGCCTTAGCATCGTAGAACGTTATTTGGAATTGCTCGGCGGCACTATTGAATTTACAAGCACCTTAGGCAAAGGCAGTACGTTTATCATAATGCTTCCTTTAGATTAATAAGTAGTTCTACCCCCTTTTTAGCAACACATAATAGTAAACTTGGGAGAATTGCTTTTCTGCCTACAACCGGTTTGCCAAAATTTACGTAAATAATTATAAGAAATTTACTATATTTAAGTTCACTGAAATTTCAAAATCAATGGCCTATGCCTACCATTGTACTTGTTGAGGATAATCGAACTATTTGTGAGAACACTTCGGAAATTCTGGAGATGGAAGGGTATACCGTTATTACGGCCAAAAATGGAAAAGAGGGCTTTCAGAAAATAAAGAACATTCTTCCAGATTTGATTATTTGTGACATTCTAATGCCCATAATGAATGGTCTTGATCTCCTGACAAACTTGGGAAGGTATCCTGACCTAAAGAATATTCCACTCATATTTTATAGTGCCAAAAGTGAAAAAAAAGACATTCAACATGGAATGGATCTTGGTGCCTTCGACTATATCGTAAAACCCTCTGACCTTAGCGATCTTTTGGCATCCATTCGAAAGTGCCTATTTCAAGGGAAACTTTCTTAGAGATTCTGTTTTTGGCGAATAGTCAAATTTTGAATAGGCATACCTTTTCCCAATCAATCACAGTTACCTGATTTCTGTGAATGACCACCTCTTTTTACAATCCCATTCACAGAAAAACGACTGCTATTTCCCCTAAACGCTGAGCTATATCATTATGAAGCCCACGCCTTCAAATTACTTTTGGGTAATTCATTAGGGTTTAACAAAAAAATCAGAGCTAAAATCAATGGACAGTATAAACCGGATCGTAAATGCAGATAAACCTTAGGCGTCCATCGTTCGAAAAAGGTAATAGTGCAAAATGAGGGAGATACAGGAGCACTTACCGGCATCGTAAGTTCCATAAAGGAAAATAAGATGCGCAACGGTTGGCTCACTTCGCGCTAGGTGTCTCTAAAGTAGCAAAAAACCTGAAAGTGGAATATAAATCTATACATGAAGGAAGCCGCAATTAACGGGGGTTGAGTCGTAGCCAACTTAAAAGGTGTTCGGAAAATTCGATTTTTTTTGGACACTTTTTTGTTAAAAAGGAGTACGACTGATCAGTATCATTTTGAAACCTAAGAATCAAGAATATTTTTGATGTCATATTTAATTGTTTAACCCAAAATTAAAACATCATGAAAACAGATGCTGAAATCAAAGAAGATGTATTAGATGAATTGGCATGGCAGCCCAATATTGAGGAGACGGAAATTGGAGTTATCGTTGAAAATGGAATAGTAACACTTAGTGGTGTGCTAGACAACTATTCAAAGAAAATAGCGGCAGAAAAAGCGGTTAAAAGTGTTGAAGGCGTGAAAGCACTAGCTGGTGATATCGAGGTGAAATATGGCGATGATTTTAAGAAAACGGACAAAGAGATTGCAAAGGCAGTTGTAGATGCCTTGGAATGGAACTCTTCGGTACCTGAAGAAAGCCTGACCGTTAAGGTAGAAGAGGGCATGGTATACCTTTCAGGGGAAGTCAAATGGGGCTATCAAAAAAATGCGGCAAGACGTGCGGTTGAAAACTTACTGGGCGTTCATGGTGTCATCACTAACATTATCATAAAGCAGGATGTAAAACCTTTTGAGGTAAAGGATAGAATAAAAAAAGCATTTGAACGCTCCGCCGAACTCGATGCCAATAATATTACTGTCTTGACCGATGGGCATACGGTTACCCTAAAGGGCAAGGTACACTCTATCAAAGAGAAGGAAGATGCCGAAACGGCAGCATATCGGGCTCCAGGAGTATTCGATGTTAAAAACGAACTAAAAGTCCAGTATTACACGGAGTATGCTTAGTTATTGATAATTATCCCAATCGTTTACTGCTATTGTTTGTTGGTAACGGCCCTGATTTATGGAGTAAATCAGGGTCGTTTTTTTATACAAAGTGACCTGGCATTCGATAGATAAAACAATACAGCAATGAAAAATGCATCATCGAACCTTACGGAATTCGCGCTATTATCAATAAATATTTTGTTGAATCCATAGAAAAACCGGATTCCGATATGGGCTGTTTAAAAGAGACTAAGGAACAATAAAGCCAACTAAAACGAAACAAAGGGATGAGCGCAAATCGAAATCGATGGGATGGATTTTTTTCTGGGGGTCGTGGTTTGTAGATTCCTTCCGGTTGTTACACCCCCTGCGAAGTGGCGTATGCCTACTGGTGCCATCGTTTCAAGGCGTGGGAACGGAAGATCGGATGGCGCGTCGATTATTATTTAATGAGTACTTCCTTGATTGATAAGTTTGAAAAAGGCAACGGATATTCAATGTCATGTGGTCGGATCCTTTCCCTTTAGGTCTTGAAATCGAATTAAGATTCAAATTCTCTAAGCTTTCCCAAATAATCTTCCAATACTTCTAGTTGCCATTTTCCAACTACCTCAAGTTTTGTTTCTGCATTCATCAACACCAGCCCATAGCCCAATCGAGACAACTTGCAGTCACTGATGATTTCTTTATCAATACCGCTAAAAACGGGTTTAAAATGCGCACGGATGTCCATGTTGGAAAATCTTCCGAGATGGACGGCCTTTAGCACGGCTTCACTTATCCGTTTGGGCGATATCCTTTGGTACAAGAGGTCGCTCGCCAAGAACTGCATGCGATATCTGTAATAGAAATCCCTAAAATTTTCTATACTTTCCCATTCCCGTGTTGCGTCAAAACGACAAGTTTTATAATAAGGTGGTTTTAGATGAGCTCGTTTTCCGATTAATGGGTTTTTCAAAGTTTTTTTACGTGACCAAAGACCATTTTTTTTAACTCCTTGAAATCTTTTGAAAAAACATCCATTCGTTCGTTTAGCTTTCGATGCTGGTCGCGGTAATTTCCATCCGATAATCCTTTTTCGCCCTTTATCAAACGGGCCAATAGTTTTTCATGGGCAATAATATCATCGGACAAATAATCGAACAGATTCTCATGAATCGTGTCTAAATTCTTCAGCATTTTGCCGTATTCCGATTCCTTTAGATCCTTTTTATTGAGTAGGTTGGCAAAGAAGCGGATCTCGTCTTTCCAAAAGGCAATCGTTTCTTGCCACTCATGGCTTTCTTGGTGCAGCACATTCAAGCCTGCACCTAAAAGTAATTCCGTTTTGGGGTTTGCACTTGTCGTATTCATTTTATCCTGTTTTGAGAGTTCGTATTTGTAGTGTTATTTCTCTAATGCATATCGATTGAAATAACTGGTCTCAAGACCCTTTTGGTTTTTGCAACCGATGATTTTATTTTGAATAGCACTGCGTTTTTGTTCGGCACAAAAATGCATACTCTTGCGATTTTACAAAATGATTTGAATCAGTCCCTTTTTTCTAACGGAGCAAGATTAAGTTCAATGTTAAAATGATAGCAGACTGATGTGTGTCATTTTGAATGATATCAAATGCTATTACTTTTAGAAATAAGAGTTCGTTCCTATTTGCAAAAAGGAAGATTCGTGGAAATGAAAATAAACAATGCGATTATGAAATCGGATGCACAAATAAAGCAGGATATATTGGATGAGCTGATATTTCTGCCCGATATAGACGAAACCCAGATCGGGGTCATCGTTGAAGATGGTGTAGTCACCATTACTGGTTTTGTAGATGTTTATTCAAAGAAAGTGGCTGCCGAAAAAGCGGTTAAAAGTGTTGTGGGCGTCAAGGCCGTAGCCGAGGACATTGTTGTAAAATATGGCGACGACTATTAAAAAACGGATAAGGAGATTGCAAAAGCGGCGGTAAATGCCTTGGAATGGAACGCTTCGGTACCCAGGGAGAAGGTAATGGTAAAAGTGGAGAACGGTTATATCTATCTTACCGGAAATTTACCTTGGGCGTATCAAAGAAATGCAGCAAAACGCACGGTGCAAAATCTTTTAGGAGTAAGGGGAGTCATCAACAATGTTGAGCTTGCACCCGCAGTAGAGCCCGATCATATATCGGAAGAAATCACTAAAGCCCTTGAACGCTCCGCAAATCTTGAGGCTAAGGGTATACGGGTTCAAGTAGACGGTAGCACTGTAAACCTCAAGGGCAGAGTACATTCGCACCAGGAAAAGAAATTGGCCGAAAGGGCGGCCTATCTTGCCAAAGGGGTAACTAAGGTGAGGAATGATATTGTGGTGCAGCTCTATCCAGAGTATGCCGATTAAAATGAACATAAATGATTTCCTTTGAAAAAACACTTAGCGAGAAGATCCTATTCCCCAAATCGAAGATGACCAAAGCGCATCTCATAGCGTATTATGAGACCATAGCAGCTGATATGATCCCTTATCTGAAAGATAGACCATTGACCTTGCACCGATTTCCCGAGGGTATCGGAAAAAATGGATTTTTTCAAAAAAATGCAGCTGATTATTTCCCTGATTGGATAAAGACAAAGAAAATCAAGAAGCAGGGGGGGTGGGTAAACCATGTTATATGCAATTGCAAAGAGACCTTGATATACCTTGTAGGCCAAGGCACTATTACGTTTCATATCACCCTCAGTAGAGCCGATAAATTGGACTTTCCGGATAAATTGATATTCGATCTTGACCCCCCTAATGGTTCGTTCGGCAGCGTGATTGAAAGTGCCCAAATTCTTCGATCCTTCTTGGAAAGCAGATTGTGCCTTACCGCTTACCCGATGCTTACAGGCTCATCAGGAATCCATTTGGTGGTACCGCTTGACCGATCTGAGAATTTTGAAGGGGTACGTGCCTTTGCTAAAAATATTGCGCAGTATTTATCAAAAAAACATCCAAAGGATTTTACCGTTGAAATGCGAAAAGACCAACGCAAGGGCAGGCTGTTCTTGGATTACCTTCGAAATTCATATGCACAGACGGCCGTTTGTCCCTTTTCGGTTCGGGCCTTTGAGAATGCACCGGTTGCCGTTCCGATCAGTTGGATCGAGTTGCAGAATGGCATACTGAGCGCACAAGCTTATACCATTGACACCTTTTTAAACGAACGAAAGCATAGATCAGATCCTTGGGAAGACTTTGATAATAAGCCACATTGCTTAGGCGATGCCAAATCGAAGCTTGAAAAATTGTCAGGGGTAAAAATCAGTGCTGATAAAAGCTACAAATCCCCTTAAAAAGCATCTAAATAAAAGGCTATGAATATGGAACAAGAACGAATAAGAACACTTGGCGCAGCGAGCCAAAAACTTGAGAATGCTATGGACCTCGATCCTTTAATCGAGCAACTCTCCCATTCGAAACTTGTGCTTTTGGGAGAGGCATCGCATGGCACCCATGAATATTATACATGGCGCACTGCCATCAGTAAAAGGCTTATTGAGAAACACGGATTCAATTTTATCGCCGTAGAAGGCGATTGGCCCGATTTCTATCGCGTAAACCGTTATGTAAAGCATTATGAAAACAGCGATTATAGCTCGGTCGAGGTGTTAAAGGAATTCAATCGCTGGCCAACTTGGATGTGGGCGAATTGGGAAATCGAGGCCCTGGTAAATTGGTTGCACAAACACAATGCCGGTTTGTCCGTCCATAAAAGGGCAGGTATGTATGGTCTGGACGTCTATAGTCTATGGGAATCCATAGAAGCTATAGTGGATTATCTGCAAATGAACGATAGAACGCTCTTGCCTTCGGCCAAAAGGGCCATGGGCTGTTTCGAGCCCTTTGGGGATGAAATGGGCATGGCATACGCGCGTTCTTTACAGCGTTTTTTACCCAAGACCTGCGAAAACGAAGTCGTTTCCCTTTTGAGCGAAATAAAGAACCGTGCACCGACCTTCAATACAGATATCGAAGCCGCTCTGAATATGGAACAAAACGCCCATATCGCCAAAAATGCCGAGAAATATTACCGCTCTATGGTCTCGGCAAATCAAAGCTCTTGGAACTTGCGCGATCATCATATGATGGATACTTTAGTCCGACTGTTACACTTTCACGGCCCCGATGCCAAGGCTATTATTTGGGAACACAATACCCATGTCGGCGATGCCCGTGCTACGGATATGGCACTTGACAGCACCATCAATGTTGGTCAATTGGTACGCGAGCAACTGCCGAGTTACAATCCAAAAATTGTGGGATTCGGATCCTACCAAGGTACCGTGGTAGCAGGTTCAGAATGGGGCGCACCCATGCGAAATATGCATGTACCCAAAGCGATCGAAGGTTCCTGGGAACACCTGATGCACCAAACCGGAAAGGGCGATCAATTGCTCTTGATGGATGAATTACAAGCGACCGACCTATTCAAAGATCCGATAGGCCATCGCGCCATAGGGGTGGTGTACCACCCGAATTATGAAAAAATAGGAAATTATGTGCCCTCGGTCATGCCCGAACGGTATGATGCCTTTATTTATATCGATACTTCGGAGGGGGTACATGCTATGGACGTCTATGTGGATAAATCACAACTACCGGAAACCTACCCGTGGGCTTTTTAAGCTGGATCTACCCCTAAGGTTTTCCGTGATTAAGCAAACCATTCGTTCAACTTGATAGGACTGCTTCTGTATTTTAGAGTTCATAGACTCCCATTGCGTTTCTAGGAAGCTGGATTTCAACAAGTCTGTATTCCGAAGCCATTTTTGAATAGATGTGTTCACAGAAATCCAGCAGAAAAATGTACGTGAATAAATACTTCCAGACTGATATAAATCATTCCAAAACGCCCTTGACACCCTTAATTTTGGATTCTTACGAAGTAAAATCCTCACTAAGTTCAACATAAAGCACATACAAATGGAAGCATTATTAGAAAAACAGGAACATAGTATCCCCATGCCAAGAATTGGCGACAAAGCACCTAAATTTCAGGCAGTAACCACTCAAGGAGACATTAATTTTCCTTCGGATTACAAGGGTAAATGGGTCATTCTTTTCAGCCATCCCGCAGACTTTACACCCGTTTGTACTTCAGAGTTCATGACCTTCGCCAAATTGGAGGACAAGTTTGCGAAGGCCAATTGCATGTTAGTGGGGCTATCCATTGACGGCCTGTATAGTCATATTGCTTGGTTGCGTACTATAAAGGATAAAATCAAGTTCAAGGACATGAAAAATATGGAGGTCAGGTTTCCTTTGATCGAGGATATCACCATGGAAGTCGCCAAGAAATATGGCATGATACAGCCCGGGGAAAGCAAGACCCAAGCTGTGCGCGCCGTCTTCTTTATAGATCCTGATGGCATCATCAGGGCTATCATCTACTATCCTTTGAGTTTGGGGCGGAATTTTGATGAAATCTATAGAGCCTTGATTGCCATGCAGACCGCTGATGAATTTTCGGTAGCAACACCCGCCGATTGGCAACCTGGCGAGGATGTCATCGTACCCCCTGCAGGGTCTTGTGGAACCGCCAACGATCGTATGGAATCTACAAATGGGGAAATAGAGTGTACGGACTGGTTTTTCTGTACGAAGAAATTGGACAAAAAGGAAGTGCTGGGGGCGGTTCTTAAGGAATAGCCTTGTCTCCCATTTCGAACTTACTAAGTTGGCAGGCTGGTGTAATGAGAGAAATGCCTCCATCGATGACAGATTCTTAATGCACTGCGGCAGGCTCAGTCACCACCTTGGAATGACAAATCTAGGGTAATTCGTCTACCATTCGGTAGATTCAAATTCTAAATTTCTATCATGAATCCTTATCTATATCTGATTTTAGGAATCTTTGGTCTTTGGATCGGCACCGAGTTTACCGTTAGGAATGCGATAAAAATTGCACGGTTTTTCAACATTTCTGAAATGTTCATTGGGATGACCGTATTGGCTTTCGGAACGGATCTTCCGGAATTGGTCGTGGCCATTGACGGTTCATTTCAGAGTTTGGCCGGTACCGATACATCGGGAGTGGTCATCGGTAATGCCATTGGTAGTTCCATTGCCCAGATAAGCATTGTTATCGGTTTCATTGCCCTGTTCCATTATGTCATTGCTGGTGGGATACAAATACGACAAATGGCGACCGAACTTATTGGATCGGTTATTCTCTTGGCCCTTGTCGCCTTTGATAATATCATTACATGGAATGATGGCGCTTTGCTTCTCATCGCTTTTTTGATGTACATTTTTACCTTATATCGAAGGGAAAAGAAAAAAAGAACAAACGACAGTTCCGAAGAAAATAAAAAAGGTATAATTATTCCTATCGTGTTTTTGACAGGCAGTCTGGGTATTGTTGTTCTCAGCTCGCATATTACCATAGAAAATGCCCTAATCATGGTTCATAGATGGGGTATTCACCAATCTTTTGTCGGGGCCGTCATCATTGGACTAGGAACCAGTCTACCGGAACTTGCCATTTCATTAAAGGCACTTTCCGAAGGAAAATCCAGTCTTTCTGTGGGCAATATCGTAGGAAGTAATATTTTTGATCTATTGGTTCCCTTGGGTATTGGTTCGCTCATTTCAAAAATACAGGTAGGCAATACTGTGCTTTGGTTCGATATGCCAGTGCTGTTGCTTATAAGTATCATTTTTGTTTGGTTTTTGAGCCAAAAGAAGGGTTTACAAAAAAGGGAGGGTGTTGTTTTGGTCGTTCTCTATCTCGCCTATAGCTTTACTAAATTTATGATAAGCTAATCCAGGATAATTAACCAACTTTTTAAAGGCATGCTAAGACGATTCCTTTTATCATTCAGCCCATACCGAACTGGTTTCAATAAGTGAACCGAACCTATCAATTACCGCACTAACATCTTTTCAATCGGGGAGCGGATACACCTCCTAACGACTGGCAGGCCTGCGTACTTAGACAGCACTCAGACAAGTCCGGTATATTAACCCATTGACCACCAAGGCATAACAATTCAAAAAATAGCCCTCACCCGCTTGACCAACTGTGCCAAGCCTAACGAACCCAATGCGAACAAAATCGTAAGGGCCAATTGCCCCTTGGAGAGCGGTAGCAACGAAAGAGCCTGGGCAATAGGAGGAGCCATATAAGCCCCTAAGGTTATGAGTAACGAAAGCAAAATAGCGCCCCAGATCCAAATGTTTTTGGTTACCTCGTTCTTAAAAAAAGATTCCTGGTGACGGGGCATGTTGAACACATTGAACAATTGTGCCAAAACCAAGGTGTAGAAGGCCATGCTATTGATGGTATCCCAATCCAGATTCATTACAAAATCGGCATAGATTACCAAACCGAGAACCGAACCACTTATGGTGAGGCCATAGGTTATGGTAGCGTACCAGTCAATTCGGGTCATGATCGGTTCTTTTGGGTCGCGGGGCGGTTGTTCCATAGTGTCTTCTTCTCCTTTACCAAGTCCCAATGCCAGAGCGGGAAATACGTCGGTAACCAAGTTCAAGAACAAAATCTGTAGGGGCAACAAGGGTGCCGGAAGGTTCAAAAGCGCGGCAAACCCGACGGCAAGGATCTCGGCCAAATTACAGGACAACAGATAAACCACAAATTGTCGGATGTTCAGAAATACCACCCGGCCCTGCCGTATCGCCAGTTCTATTGCGGTAAACTTGTCGTTCTTTAAGATCATATCGGCCACTTCGCGGGCTGCCTCGGTACCGCGAATACCCATGGCAATACCGATATCCGCTTTTTTAAGGGCTGGTACATCGTTGATGCCGTCGCCGATCATTCCTACGATATTTCCGTTTTTTTGATGGAAGGTTACCAGGTCCAATTTCTGTTCGGGAGTAACCCGTGCAAAAACGGAAGCATCGAGAAATTGTCTGGTAAGCTTTTCATCACCATTTTTGATATTTTGAAGATCTTTGCCCTTTAGTACTTTGGTGTATGGGGTATCGGGTTCGAGTAATCCGACCTCTTCGGCAATTTTTTGTGCGGTCTTGGGATGGTCGCCCGTGGCCATGATGACTTTGATTCCCGCTTTTTTATAGATATCGATGGTGGCCTTGACATCTTCCCTTGCGGGATCGATGAATCCCATAATCCCGAGAAAAACGAGTTGTTTTGTCAGGTTTTCCTTTTCGGGGGCTTTTTCTGCTTTCTTATAAGCGAATGCCAATGTTCGTAGTCCTTGAGAGGCCAATACGTCCACTTTTTTATGCCATATTGACTTATTCGTCATTTTCTTTATTTTTCCATCCTCCAATATAGTATCGCAAACAGCCACCAACTTTTCAAAAGCTCCTTTGGCATAAACATAAAAGCCGTGCTTGTTCCGGTGCATGGTGGCCATCAATTTGCGGTCGGCATCAAAGGGCAGTTCCAATTTCTCCGGATTTTCTTTTCGTATGGATTTCACATCATACCCAAGGTGCCGGGCAAAATCGAGCAGGGCTACTTCAATGGAATCGCCCTGCGGATCTTCTGCCGCTGTGGCTACATTATTACATAATATGCTTGCCTGTATCATTTTGTCGAAAGTTTCCTTCCCTTTAACATCATTAAAACCCTCTGCACTTTTTAGGTACACATTGCGCAGGGATGTATCGTCAAAAACGACCGTGTGTACCTTCATTTTATCCTCGGTAAGGGTTCCCGTTTTATCCGTACAGATAATGTTTGTTGCGCCCAAGGTCTGCACGGCTTCCAATTTTTTGATGATGACCTGCTTTTTAGACAAGCGCAACATCCCCTGTGCCAATGCAATAGTTGCAACGATGGGTAACCCCTCGGGAATGGCCGCCACCGCCAAGGCCACGCCCGTTTCTATCATCAATAACAAATCCTTGCCACGAATGTATCCGGCGATAACGATCAAAACCGCAAAGACCAAGGTCAGCCATATCAGCCATTTGCTCAATTGGTTCAGTTTTTTTTCCAATGGCGTGATTTCCTTTTCGGCCTCCATACCCATCTGTTGGATTTTTCCCAATTGGGTATTCGCACCAGTGGCCGTTACTACGGCACTGCCTGAACCCGTGGTGACCATAGTGCCTTTAAATAGCATATTGCGCTGATCCATTATGGGGGTGTTGGTGGGTAAATTTTCCGTGGTTTTGGATATGGGAACACTTTCTCCCGTCAGGGTGGATTCCTTTATGGTCAGGTTTTCGTGGGAGACCAACCGCGCATCGGCAGCGACCAAATCGCCCCTTCGTAAAAGAACTATATCGCCAGGCACCAATTCGGATGCCTTAATTTTTTGGGTTTTTCCCGAACGCAGTACATGGGTCATTGCCTGTCCCATTTTTCTCAGCACCTCAAGGGAACGTAAGGCCTGCAGCTCCATAAAAAATCCAATGGCGACCGAGATCAGTATGACCACGAGAATGGCAGCACCTTCGAGCCAATCACTAAAAAGGAAGGCCAAGACAGCGCCTACCACCAAAATATAGATAATGGGATCCAGCAACTGATCCAAAAGAATTCGCCAGCGAGACTTTGGCCCGTCTTGCGGAATCTGGTTCGGGCCGTATTTTTGGATACGTTTTTGCGCATCATCCTCAGCCAAACCGTTGTCCAGATTGCTGTTCAACCGCGCTGCAACTTCTGGTGCGGAAAGTGAGAATGGGTTTTGGATCATAGGGTATGGATTTTTATAGGCAGGCCGTGGTTTTAGTAGCGGACTTCGGGTGCTAGCGTTCAATAGATTGCTCGTTCCTCTGAATGATAACACGCTGGCTTAGTCATTCAGAGGGCAGTGAAGAATCTTACGCATGACGATGCCAGAACAAGAATCACATCTGAGGAAATAGCTGCAATCTTCAACGGATTCATCATGCCGAGGAATGACAAATAAAAGGGATGAATGACAAAAATAAAGTTGTGAATCACAATGCCCTCTGAACCAAACCTATTTTGATGGACGTATTTCGGCATTGGGCAGAGGGCATCTTAAAAAAACTAACCGTCTTTAAGATCAAGCTATTTCAATAACTTTTGGTGGGCGTTTTTTCGCCTCTTCTTTTTTGGCCAGTTTAAAGCTCAAAATACCGTCCTTATACTTGGCCTTGATTTCTTCTTCTTTTACACTTTCGGGCAATTGCAAAGAACGTTCGAAAGAATTGTAACTGAATTCCTGTCGGGTGTAGTTTTCTTCTTTCTCTTCTTTCTCGCTAGACTTTTCGGCCGAAATGTTCAAGCAGCCATCATCGATGGTTACATTGAAATCTTTTTTACCAAAACCCGGGGCGGCAAGTTCGATCTCGAAATCATCATCGGTTTCCTTGATGTTCAAGGCCGGTTCTGCCGATTTGCCATTCCAAAAGGTGTCGGACAACATATTTCGGCCCCATATACGGCTGTCTCTTA
>JARFRH010000180.1 GCA_029287355.1 Maribacter sp.
ATCGAACTTAAAATTACTTTTTTCATTTTTTTTAGATTTAGTGTTTTTTTCAATTAGGAAAGATATACTTTATGATCTATGTTTTGTATGCCAATTGTTAAAATTTTATTACGAAAAATTTGCTCTTGGGCAAAAAAAAAGCTTTTTTACAAGCATCTGATTCCTCTGAAAACTTGTGGATTACATCTTAATCATAGCTTTAATATGAATCAAAATTCCTAATTTTGCAGCCTTGATTTAAGGTGATAAACGAGTGGTATGAAGTTCGCGGAATATAAAGGATTGGATTTACCTAAAGTAGCAGAAGAAATTCTGAATTACTGGAAGGCGAATGCCATTTTTGAAAAAAGCGTTTCTTCACGAGAAGGGCAAGAAAGCTATGTGTTTTACGAAGGCCCGCCTTCCGCTAACGGAATGCCTGGAATTCACCACGTGATGGCACGTACCATAAAGGATATTTTTCCAAGGTACAAAACAATGAAAGGCTTTCAAGTAAAAAGAAAAGCAGGATGGGATACCCATGGGTTACCTATTGAACTAGGTGTTGAAAAAGAATTAGGAATCACCAAAGAGGACATTGGCACCAAAGTATCCGTTGAGGAATATAATGCCGCCTGTAAAAAAGCGGTTATGCGCTATACCGATGTTTGGAACAAAATGACCGAACAAGTTGGTTATTGGGTAGATATGGATGATCCGTATATCACCTACAAGTCCAAATATATGGAGACGGTATGGTGGCTTCTCAAAGAGATTTACGATAAAGGGCTGATTTACAAGGGATATACCATTCAACCTTACTCGCCAAAAGCCGGAACTGGCTTGAGTTCTCATGAGCTCAACCAACCCGGTACTTATCAAGATGTGACGGATACTACTGTTGTAGCGCAATTCAAAGTTAGAAAGGATAGGCTGCCAAGTCTTTTGGATGGGGTAGAGGGGGAAGTCTTTATTCTTGCTTGGACTACAACGCCTTGGACACTTCCTTCAAATACCGCCTTGACCGTCGGCACTAAAATCGATTATGTATTGGTGAGAACATTCAATCAATACACTTTTGAACCGATACATGTTGTATTGGCAAAGAACCTTGTCTCAAAGCAATTCGAAGGAAAATACAAAGAAGCTGAAAATGAAACCGACTTTGTTGATTTTGTTAAAGAGGATAAAAAGATTCCGTATAAAATCATTGGCGAGTGCAAGGGAAGTGACTTGGTCGATATTCGATATGAACAACTCATTGATTACGCAAAGCCCTATCAAAATCCCGAAAACGCTTTTCGCGTCATCGCTGGGGATTTTGTAACCACCGAAGATGGTACCGGGATAGTGCACACGGCCCCTACATTTGGTGCCGACGATGCATTTGTGGCAAAACAGGCAATACCTGAAGTTCCACCGTTACTGGTTTTGGACGAGAATGATAATCCTGTTCCTTTGGTAGATTTACAAGGAAAGTTCAGACCTGAACTTAAGGAATTCGGGGGCAAGTACGTCAAAAACGAGTACTATGAGGATGGTGAAGCACCTGAACGTTCTATCGACGTTGAAATCGCTATCAAACTAAAAGAAGAGAACAAGGCTTTTAAGGTTGAGAAGTATGTGCACAGTTATCCGAATTGCTGGCGTACTGACAAACCTATTCTCTATTACCCGCTGGATTCATGGTTTATCAAGGTGACCGATGTCAAAGATCGCATGTTCGATTTGAATCAGACTATCAATTGGAAACCGAAATCTACTGGCGAAGGGCGATTTGGAAATTGGTTGGCCAATGCGAATGACTGGAATCTTTCGCGTTCGCGTTATTGGGGAATTCCATTGCCAATTTGGAGAACGGAAGATGGTTCTGAGCAATTGATTATCGGTTCAGTAGCCGAATTGAAATCCGAAATGGAAAAGGCAGTAACTGCCGGCCTTCTTGAAAAAGATATTTTCGCAGATTTCACAGTAGGCGATATGTCTGAAGAGAATTATGAAAAAATCGATTTACATAAGAACATTGTGGATCAAATCACGCTGGTTTCTTCGTCGGGTAAGTTAATGAAGCGCGAAAGCGATCTGATTGATGTCTGGTTTGATAGCGGATCCATGCCATATGCACAATGGCATTATCCTTTTGAGAACAGAGACTTAGTCGACCAAGGAAAAACCTTTCCTGCAGATTTTATTGCCGAGGGAGTCGACCAAACTCGCGGTTGGTTTTACACTCTGCACGCCATTGCAACAATGGTCTTTGATTCCGTGGCCTATAAAAATGTAGTTTCCAACGGCCTCGTTTTGGATAAAGAGGGTAAGAAGATGTCCAAACGATTAGGCAATGCCGCTGACCCTATTGAAACAATGAATTCTCACGGTGCCGACGCTACACGTTGGTACATGATTTCCAATGCGAATCCTTGGGATAATTTAAAGTTCGATATCGATGGTATCGTTGAGGTAAAGCGGAAATTTTTCGGAACCCTTTACAATACGTATTCTTTTTTTGCACTTTATACGAATATTGATGAATTCAAATATTCGGAGGCTGAAGTACCTTTGAACGAGCGCCCTGAAATAGACCGTTGGGTTCTCTCGGCACTACATTCACTGATTAAAATAGTAGATGAGGCGTATGATGATTATGAGCCAACAAGAGCTACTCGCGCCATTTCTGAATTCGTACAGGAAAACCTGAGCAACTGGTATGTGCGTTTGAGCAGAAGACGTTTTTGGAAAGGGGATTATCAACAAGATAAGATATCGGCCTATCAAACCCTATATACTTGTCTGGTCACCGTCGCTAAACTCTCAGCACCTGTGGCACCATTTTTTATGGATCGGCTCTATAAGGATTTAACAAATACGACTCAGAAAGAACTATTCGAAAGTGTACATTTGGCCGAGTTTCCCAAGTATGATTCGTCTTTTGTTGACGTGGAATTAGAAGGCAAGATGCAAAAGGCCCAAACAATTTCATCTCTAGTACTCTCTATTCGTCAGAAAGAAAAAATAAAAGTACGGCAGCCGTTACAGAAAATCATGATTCCTGTTTTAGATGAGAAACAGAAACATGAAATAGAAGCGGTTTCCGATTTGATAAAGTCCGAGGTCAATGTCAAGGAGATTGAACTTTTGGATGATGCATCCGGTATTTTGGTCAAGCAAATCAAACCGAATTTTAAGGTTTTAGGCCCAAAATATGGCAAGGATATGAAACTAGTTGCGACCGCAGTAGCACAATTGGGACAGGAAGACATCCAAAAAATTGAACAGAAGGGCGAAATATCCATTGCAATTGAAAATAAATCCATTAAATTACAGTTACAGGATGTAGAGATAACCTCTCAAGATATAGAAGGTTGGTTGGTAGCGACCTCGGGAGCTTTGACCGTTGCTCTGGATGTTACTATTAATGAGGACCTTAAAAAAGAGGGAATCGCTAGGGAACTTGTAAATCGAATCCAAAATATGAGAAAGGATTCAGGTTTTGAAGTAACCGATAGAATAGACATTAAGATATTAAAAGATGGGCTCGTCGAAAAAGCAGTAGCGAGCAATATAGATTATATAAAAACGGAGACCTTAACAGCAGAGCTCCAATTTGAAGAAAAATTAGATGTAGGTACCAGTATTGCCTTCGATGAAATAAACACAAAATTATTTATTGTAAAACACTAGTAAAATGGCACAGGATTTAAAAGTTAGATATTCAGATAAAGATTTGGCCGAGTTCAAATCATTGATAGAAGAGAAAATAGAAAAGGCCAAGAGTCATTTGGAATTATTGAAGAGTTCTTATATGAATGACGGCAATAATGGAACAGATGATACCTCGCCAACATTCAAGGCCTTTGAAGAGGGTTCGCAGACGATGAGTAAAGAAGCGAATACCCAGCTGGCTATTCGACAAGAAAAATTCATCCGTGATTTGAAAAATGCCCTGTTGCGAATTGAGAATAAGACCTATGGTCTATGCAGAGTGACAGGAAAACTTATCAATAAGGAACGCTTGAAACTCGTACCTCATGCCACATTGAGCATTGAAGCGAAAAACATGCAAAAATAGAGACGAAACGTCCGCCATTCGGCGGGCGTTTTGCATAGGTATGAGAAAGAGAGGTGTATTTTATTTTTTAGGATTACTACTTGCCCTTCAGTTTTCAAATGCCCAAAAGGTAATCAAGAAATCAATAGTGAATACCGACATCTCGCACATACGGATAGATGTCAAAAACTGCTTTGGAATTGATTTGGCAACTTCTGATAGTGACGTATTGGTCATTGAAGCACAATTTGATGGAGAATATGAAAAAGACCTCTTGTTGAATATTTCAGAAAAAGGCTCGACCATAGTAGTTAGTGCGGATTTACAACCTAATTTTGTAAAACCAAATGATAAGTTGAGTGCTCACAAAGTGATTTCCGTCGCTTTAAAAGTAATACTGCCAAAGCAAAAAGATGTTCATGTTTTCGGCTCCAATTGCAATGTAATTGCAACTGGTGTCTATGATTTCTTGAAAGTGAGTTTGAATGATGGTCGATGTGACCTTATTAACGTATCTGAAGCTGTCGAGGTAAATACCCATAGTGGTCATATATCCGCAAAGTATTCCCAAGCAGCAATCAGGGCCAAAAGCAAGTATGGTAAGGTGATTGGAACTATTTCCAAAAAAGGAAATAGTGATTATAATTTAAGCACGGTTACAGGTGATATCCATCTAAAGAGAGTCGAATAATATGTCTATTTTAGCCGCATCAATTTCTTAAAGAATGAGTTTGAAAAAGTCGCTGTTATTAATTGCGGTTATATTGATTATAGATCAGATAAGTAAGATTTATATTAAAACCCATTTCCATTACCAAGAATCGGTAGAAGTTTTCAGTTGGTTCAAGATTTTGTTCATTGAAAATTCTGGGGCTGCATGGGGTGCAAAATTAAGTGATTTCTTGCCGATTTCCGAATCTTCAGGTAAGTTGATATTAACTGTTTTTAGATTGTTTGCAGTCGTAGGCATCGGTTATTGGCTTTATGATACCATAAGAAAAAAATCTTCCAGAATATTAATTTTAGCGGTATCATTGATTTTTGCAGGAGCTTTGGGTAACATATTGGACTCCGTTTTTTATGGTACTATTTTCAACGAAAGTAATGGTCGAGAAGTCGCAACATTATTCTCAGACGAACCTTATGGAGGATTGTTTTATGGAAGAGTTGTTGATATGCTACACTTTCCCATAATCGATACGGTATGGCCAGATTGGGTGCCTTATTTTGGTGGAAAATCCTTCAGTTTTTTTGACCCTGTCTTTAATGTTGCCGATACTGCAATAAGCACAGGTGTTGGTATTTTGTTGGTGTTCAGTAAAAAGGCTTTTCCTAAGAAAGAAGAGGAACAAAGGTTCTCGGAAGAAAATCAAGTACTCGAAAACGAATAAGTTCTATTGGGGGTTACACAGTAGTCCAAAGGAATATCACTTTCATCGACATCGCTAATCTGTTGTTCCGCTTCAAATAATGAAAGTCCAACTTTTATGACGTTTGTTCTGCATTTGCCAAGAAAATTATCATAATACCCTTTACCATAACCTAGACGATTTCCCTTTTGGTCAAAAGCCAAAAGCGGAACGAATACCACGTCAATCTTTTCTTCTAGTATTTCAATACCATCTATCGGTTCAGGAATTCCCCATTTACTTGCCACAAGTTTAGTAGTATCTGTTAGCAAATAATGTTTGAGCTCATTTGTGCCTGAAACTTTAGGGAGCACTATATTCTTGTCTTTACCGTGTAAAACAGAAAGTAAAAAGGAGGTGTCCACTTCTTTCTTTTCAGGAATCGCCAAAAATATGTGATAGAATTCAACACCCCATATGGGTAGTTCGAGAATTTTATTTGTTATAGTTAAGCTAGAATTTAGCAGGGACTGAGGAGGGAGGTCTTTTCTTAAACTGGAATACTTCAATCGCAAATCTTTTTTCAACATATAATGCTGCTAAATGGTTTTTTACGATAAGAAAAAGGGTGGGTAGGGGTACTAGTCTTTTATGGCCACAGTATAATATAC
>JARFRH010000202.1 GCA_029287355.1 Maribacter sp.
TGATGGCAGTCGAACACATCTAGAGTTGTCTGAACATTGTCAAAAATAAAAACAAATCGAAAAAAATTAGTATTAATCGCCATAATTGGACTTTTAAGTTGCAGTCAAAAAAAGACTGATTTGACTTGTGAAAGAATTGATTATTTGATTGACGACAAAACTTACGTTGCCAACAATTATTAGACTGATGTCAATAGAAAAATTCTTTTCAGTCCGATGCTTTTAAAAAAAAATCAATGTACTCCAAAACCTCTTTTCTAAATTTCAAGTCAAGATTTCACCAAGAATAATGGCATAAGCGTTTCTGAATATGCGCCATCCGTAAAGGATGAGAATCTTTCAAGACCAGCCTGATGATTATTTTTAACACTCCTGAAAACCATATTTTGAGTATATTTGCCTATAAAACCGTATACGCTACCGTATACGGAAGTGAACAAAAAATACAAAAACTTAAATTTTAACTTCCTGTTATTCAATGTTTTAAAAAATTGGAAGTGTGTCAGGCAGAACTCATAACCCGAAGGTCGCTGGTTCGAGTCCAGTCCCCGCTACTAAGAAAGCCATCAACGAAAGTTGGTGGTTTTTTATTTTGCACCAAGCGGAACTTGTTACAGCTTGGGGGAAAAGAAAAAGGTACTGCCTTGCGCAGCAAGGTGATGGCATTTTTTGTAAAGCCACCACTAAGGCCCTTTCCGAAACGCAGTGAAGGAAAGAATCCAGTCCCCGCTACTAGTAAATAAAGGGCTGCCGGTTTTCGGAAGCCTTTTTTTATGCTCTGGGTACAACATATCGTTTTTCTCAAACTTCAACATTTTAATTGAACTTAATTAGTGCTATTTAGATTTTTGGCCCTATAATCCTGCCAAGTCACCAAAACATATTTTTCTTTGCCGCTTTCGTTCCTTGTTAAGAAACCATACTCATAAAGGAAGTACTACACTAAATATGAACCTCGAACATATTTATTTGAAGGCAAAAAAGGAACTGGATATAGTGGTGCAAGTGTTTTAAAAATAGTAAAGACTTCAGCCGAAAAGGCAAGAATTCGAACAACGGTCACACCCCATGTATTGGGACATAGTTTCGCAACACACTTATTGGAATCAGGCACAGATTTAAAGCAAATACAAGTGCTCCTGGGACTTGGCTCGACCAAAACGACCGAAATATACACCCATGTTGCCACAAATACTTTTGAAAGCATTAAAGATCCCTTAGATTAGTACTACTAAAAAAGGGCTAAACGTAATATTACGTTTAGCCAATTGTTGGTGGTCATTAGAAAAAATAAAATGAAAAATCAATGCTAAAATTCTTTCGAAGAATAAGAAGGAAGTTGCTTCAAAAAGGAAATCTCAAGAGATATCTGGTTTATGCTTTGGGAGAAATTCTACTTGTCATGATAGGAATCCTTTTGGCATTGCAGGTTAATAATTGGAATGAAGAAGGAAAAGCAAGACTTAAAGAAATAGAATCACTTAGAGGATTAGAAATGAATTTAGATAAGAATATTGAATCACTTCAAAGAAGTATCAATTTTCAAAATTTTACTATTCAAGGCATTGAACATATCATTAGCCATTTACAAACACCTACTCCCAATCCAAATGATTCACTTTTAATTTATTATAATTATTCAACATGGTATGAGCAAATTTCAGTCTCCGCTTCTACTTATGAGTCATTAAAAAGCAATGGATTTGAAATAATCAAGAATGGGGATATTAAAAATAAAATTATTGAACTATTTGAAGTTGTCTATGCAGATCAAGTAAAAGCAAGCAGTGCAGTAGGGCCTGTCTTTGGTCAAGTTCATTTACAAATGGCTATAAAAAATGAACATATTATTAACAGGATACTTTCAAGTGATGAGTACGAGAAAGACGATACTTATTTTGAGTTACTAAATTTCATGGAGAGAAAAAAGAAATGGAAGAGGGATTTTCTCATGTCTCAGGAAGATCTATTAGAAAAGACCCTAGAATTAAAAGCTGAAATAGCGAATTACCTAAGTAAGTAAGCGACCAATGAATAATGAAAACGAACCACCAACAATGGGTATGGCGATCAGTGTCTCCATTCGTCGTCACCGCCGCATACCCTGCCGTTGGCAATAATAACCATTTACCAAATAAATAATATTATGAGAACTTTTAAAAATTATATTGTAAAAGCTAATGCTATAGGAATGTTAATAATCGTTTCATCTACATTTTTGTTCATGCAGTCCTGTAAAAGTGATAAAAAGGAAACGCAACATGAAACTGTTGTTGAAGAAAAGGAAAATGTTATAGAAATTATAACAAAGAATATGGATTTTCAAATGCCTGATACTATTTCCTCTGGATGGAATACCTTTAGCTATAAGAATCTATCACCTCAAACTCACTTTTTTCTTATAGATAAGTATCCTGAAGGAAAGACTTCAGAAGATGCTGAAAAGCTAGTCGCCCCAGTATTTGATAGTGCCATGAAACTAATTATGGAAGAAAAAACTGAAGAAGGTTATGCTGAGTTTGCAAAACTTCCAGAATGGTTCGGTGAAGTTGTGTTTGTCGGTGGATCAGGACTACTCTCTCCAAATCAAATAGGAGAAACAACTCTTAATCTAAAGCCTGGTAAATACATTATTGAATGTTACGTAAAAATGAGCAATGGCGTGTTTCATACCTCTATGGGCATGACAAAAGATATCTTAGCGTCTAACACTGGTTCGGGTAATAAAGCACTCACTTCTGATATCGACATTAGCATTTCGAGTACGGATGGAATTGTTTTTAATGACTCAATTAGTTCGGGTAAGCACATCTTTTCGGTATTGTTTAAAGATCAAATAACACATGAAAATTTTGTTGGACACGATATTAATCTTGTTAAGCTAGATGAAAATGCTAATCTTGAGGAGTTGGAAAATTGGATGAATTGGGCTAATCCAAAAGGATTAATAGAACCAGCGCCAAATGCGGTTACTTTTCTTGGTGGTGTAAATGATATGCCAGAAGGTAATATTGGTTATTTCTCTGCAAATTTAGAGCCGGGTAATTATGCGCTAATATCTGAAGTACCTAATGCATCAAGTAAAAATATGCTAAAAACATTTGAAGTAGTTAAATAGTATAATTTAGAAATTACTATTGCCAACAACGGCTATATTCCATCCCGAGGATTCGGGTCAGCATCATAGCCGAGACCGTCAGACTGCGCAAAAACCTATTTAGAATAAGGCGATATTCGGAGGGGTATCTGAGAAAAAAATCAAATACTGGATTCTCAGAGACTGGAATTAAGTTAATGCGCAGACTCCCGTTGTGAGCAATCGAAATAAACATATAACAGAAATAAAAATGATAAAAAGATTAATTAAAAAGACAGCTCATTTAATTGGAAAATCTATTTTAGAGGATGATGAAACCGCATTATTGGCAATTGGAGCGATGTTGTCTAAACAACAATATTCAATAAAATCGAATACTATTAATGATTATGAGTTTAAGATATTTAGTCAGTGGGGTGATGATGGAATTATTCAATATTTAATAAAAAATATTGAAATAAAGAATGAAATTTTCATAGAATTTGGCGTTGAAAATTATATGGAATCAAACACACGATTCTTAATGATGAACAACAATTGGTCTGGATTCATTATGGATGGCTCCACTAAGAATATGAATAGTCTTATAAATCGAGACTGGTATTGGAAATACGGTTTAACTCAAAAATCTGTTTGGATTGATAAAGACAATATAAATGCGCTACTGGAAAGTACGGGCTTTTCTAACATTGGCCTACTACACATAGACCTTGACGGAAATGATTACCACATATTAAAGCAAATTGATTTATCTAAACTGAATCCATCAATACTAATTATGGAATATAATAGTGTTTTTGGAAAAGACAGAAAAATTACAACTCCCTATGACAAGCGTTTTGATAGAACTAAAGCACATTTTAGCAATCTATTTTTTGGAGCTTCGTTATCAGCACTCAATGATTTAGCAGTAAAAAAAGGATATTCCCTTGTTTGCGGCAATCTTGCTGGTAATAATGCTTATTTTGTTAGAAAAGATTTGTTAAATGAAAAAGTAAGAGAAGTGTCAATAGATAAGGCATTTATAGAAAGTAAATTTAGAGAAGGTCGAAATGAAGATTATTCACTTTCACATATCTCAGGAAAAGAAAGACTTGAGAATATTAAGGGCCTTCAAGTATTGAATATCGAAACAAATCAACTGGAACAATTGTAGAAAAACGACTGCTCACGACATTTTATATAAGTAATATCAGGTTGAGCGCTTAATACCAATATTTATAGCCCACTCAAACTTCATCATGGTTTTGCAGGAAAGTGTCAGGCAATCTAGCACTACCCATACGATCAACTGTTGTGAAACATTTATGAAAACCAAAGAGACAATCGCAAAATGGGAATTGAAAATGGTAAAGTGATTGCTGATAACAATTGCCCTGATATTAAATCTATGATTCAAAATGAATTTACCAAAATCGATTCGACTGATGATGGTTGGACCATAAGATCTCAAGGTACTGATGAAACTATTTGGAAGCTAAGCTATCCTGAAAGCCATCTTCACGGAGGTGGACCGCCAAAACGTGTTCAATTAGAATAAGAATGAATAAATGAGTATCACAATCGAATTAAAAAAACGTCCTATTCATCAGACCCTGATTTTGTAACCGTTAAAATGGACGGACTAATTAAGTACCATTGGACAGGAAAATCCGAGTTGATTTCGGAAAACGAACAGACTGAATTAAAAAATCATTGTGGAATTGGATTGTCTCAAAAATCTCATGGTGGTGGGTTTCCAGTTTTTGATAAAGTTCAATGCCGAAATGCGCACAGAATTATGTGACTTATTGTGGAGTTAGAGAATTCAACAACGTTGCATTCCTAATTCATTTTCAAGGAATTATAAAATATGAAAAAACGTTGCAACACAAAGCCTAAAATTCATTGCTTGCGGATTTCCTAAATGGAAAGCACGTGCAGAAAACTTCGGAGAAATCTGAAGCTTTTTCGTTTTCTATATAAAACAATCTTACCAGTCAGTACAATTTTATATAAAACATCTGTACCCATTATATTTATATGGATTTTAAACAAACCTCAACTGGTATACATCTCGTTAGTTCTTGATTAATAATTCTTCTACCTCTTCTAAACTTTTCCCTTTTGTTTCAATGACAAACTTCATTACAAACAACAAGGATAAAATTGCCATTCCGGCATAAATTGCGAATGTTAGCGTTGGCCCTAAATTTGTGAGTTCCCAAGGAAAGAACTGTGTTACGGTATAACTAACTAAAGAATTGAAAAAGCCCACAACCGATATGGCAATGCCTTTGATGTTTCCAGGAAAAATTTCTGAGAGCAAAGTCCACATTACCGGACCCAACGATATGGCAAACGCTGCTACATATAATAGGATTGCTATAAGTACCAATGTGGCATTAATAGATATAAAATTTTTGACTTCATTACGCTTGAATTCATATAATTGATTTTCGTTCAACATTGGTTCAAGACTACTAAATAATTCCTTTTGAGAACTAAACGACATTCCTCGAAGACCTTCGATCGCCGTCTTAATTTCTACATTCTCAATCTTCTCAATGGTTTCATTGTTAATATCGTATGAGGCGTTGTTAAATGCTAAAGTCGCCATAGATAATGCAATGGCCATAGTCGCTGTTCCAATGATCAAAAGCGGTTTGCGACCCAATCTATCTATAAGCCTAATGGCTACTAACGTGAACACTAAATTGGTTAGGCCAACAACAATTGCTTGTAGAAATGAAGAATCCGTACTACCTCCCGCTTGCTCAAAGATGGTAGGGGCATAATAGAAAATGGCATTTATTCCTGTTATTTGTTGAAAGAAAGCAATCCCAAAAGCAATAATGATAATCGTTTGCATACGGGGACTGAACAATTGGGAAAATGTACCTTTCTCTTCTTTTCTTGCTATTCCTCTTTGAATCTCTTCTACGGTAGATAATGCATACTCTTCCCCACCAATTTTAGTTAAAGTCTTTTCAGCGATTTTTACTTGATTTAATTTTTGAATTAACCATCTAGGGCTCCTCGGAACAGTGAATAAGGCTACAAAGTAGATAAAGGCAGGAATAGCTTCTACACCCAGCATCCATCTCCAACTTTCACCCGATACGTCCTTTAAAAAATAATTGGAAAAATAGGCCACTGAAATTCCTAAAACAATGTTAAGCTGGTTTAACGATACTAAACTTCCTCTTAATTTGGGTGGCGCAATTTCCGCAATATAAATCGGAGCTATTAAAATGGCACCTCCAATACCTATCCCTCCTATAATTCTAGCAATTACAAATTCGGTATAACCTGTAGCTAAGGCTGACCATGTTGCGGAAACCGTAAATAAAATTGCTGTTAGAATTAGTATCTGCTTTCGACCGAATTTATCACTTAAAGGACCCGCTGTAATATTTCCCGCCATAGCCCCGAAAATCACACAGCCTACAGAAAAACCAAGTTCCCAATCAGACATTTCAAAGTATACCGTAATTCCGTTTATGGCTCCAGAAATAACAGCACTGTCAAAGCCTAAAAGAAAGCCTCCTAATGCAACTATAAAACTGATGAAAATGGTATATGATTTATTCATGAAACAAGAGGTTTTTATGGTTCTATTTTAAAATTGCACTTAGGGATTTCACTTTCCATTTAAAAAAAAATCGTATTATTCTTAATAATAAGGTCAACAAAGACCCATAGCAAATGGCTCGATTTCTAATGGAACCCTCGCTATTATTAACTACAAGTTATAAACTGTAGGCGGGTCTTATTTATTCAATACTGGGGTTACAAACATACTATCTTTATTTTTAAAGCTAGTGCTTTCAATACTCCTTCTGCTTGTTATGGTACGTACTGCTCAAGCCCCTGGATGTGTGAATCTTGAAAGGCGATCAATTATGGTAGTGGGTTGGTGTGCATATTAACCTGCCTGTTTCTGTGTTTGAAGACATAGCTGCGAAGTAGAAGGCAGCTTCATGATTTGAGCCACGGCGTTCATCCAAAAAAATATTGCAAGCCGTGAAGTCAACAACGCCACAATTACCATCGTTCATTAATTTTTATATATTGTCAAGAAACTTAGAAGGTTTAGTTTTTGACTTTATCTCTAATAATAGCATTATGATTCATGTTTAAAAAAAACTACCTCAACTTCTTACTCATTTGCACTTTTGTGATTTCAAGTTGTATCGCTCAAGAGAAAGTTCTTTATAAGCAAATAGATACCACAAAATTGATAATGGAAGTGTTTCGCCCTCCCACTATGGAAATCTCAAAGAAATATCCGGCCATGGTGTTTTTTTTTGGTGGAGGATGGAAAGGTGGCACGCTCAAGCATTTTGAACCGCATGCGAAGTATTTCTCTAAAAGAGGAATCATCTGTTTTTTGGTAGACTACAGAGTTGAAACGAGGCAACAAACGACTCCTTTTGAGTCATTAAATGATGCTAAATCAGCGATACGCTATGTTAGGGCCAATGCTGAAAAGTTTCAAATCGACACGAACAAAATCATTGCTTCAGGAGGTTCTGCCGGAGGCCATCTCGCTGCGGCAACAGCTTTAATAAAGGGGTACGATGATACAACGGATGATTTGTCAATACTAGCTATTCCAAATGCGCTGGTACTGTTTAATCCTGTTATTGACAATGGGCCCGGGGGTTATGGCCATGAACGCATCGGAGATGCATACAAAGACTTCTCGCCTTTACACAACATTGAAAAAGGCGCTCCACCAACCCTTTTTCTCTTAGGAACAAAGGATAAACTTATTCCGGTTGAAACGGCCAATTATTATAAAACGGTGATGGAAAAAGTTGGTAGCAGATGTGATCTACATTTATTTGATGGGGAGCCCCATGGCTTTTTCAATTACGCCAAATTTGAAAACTATACGAAAACGGTTTCAATTACGGATACTTTTTTGCAATCACTAGGGTATTTGGAAGAAGAACCTGTTGTAGAAATCAAATAGCCCCAACTACAGTTCTTTTAAACGAAAATTCACATATTTCAGCAAACCATGGGGTACAGAAAAACCCTAAGATCGCCATTGGACAATTTAAAAAGCATAACGCTGTGGTCCGCCACGTCTAATTTCCTCAGAGGCATACGATTCAAACTTCTTGAAATTTTCACGAAAGGCATTCGATAATTTAAACGCCGTCTTGTAATATTTCTCATCATCGTTCCAAGTAGTTCTCGGACTTAATACACTAGTGGGTACCCCTGGGCATTCACGTGGTTGCGCGACGCCAAATACGGAATGGATGTGATATTTGTCATAGCTGTATAAACCGAGATCACCATTCAACGCAGCGTTAATCATAGCTCTAGTGTATTTTAACTTCATTCTTGTGCCAACTCCGTAAGGGCCACCTGTCCAACCTGTATTTACCAGCCAAACATTCACTCCTGCTTCCAACATCTTTTCACCCAACATCTCTGCATACTCCGTTGGGTGTAAAGGCATAAATGGAGCGCCAAAGCATGCGGAAAAAGAGGGTATCGGTTCTTTCACACCAGCTTCCGTACCCGCAACCTTTGCGGTATACCCTGAGATGAAATGATAAGCAGCTTGACTTGGTGTTAGCTTTGATATTGGAGGAAGTACCCCGAAAGCATCAGCGGTCAAGAAGAAAATATTCTTTGGATTTTTTCCTATGGATGGCCGTTGCACATTTTCAATATGGTAGATAGGATAACTCACCCTTGTATTTTGAGTAATGGAGGTGTTGGCGAAATCTACTTCACCGGTATCAGCTAGAATAACGTTTTCTAAAATCGCACCTTTCTTAATGGCCCCAAAGATTTCGGGTTCGTTTTCTTCAGAAAGGTTGATGACTTTTGCATAACACCCCCCTTCAAAATTGAAGACGGAATTCTCATTGTTCCATCCATGCTCATCATCACCGATCAACTTTCTATTCGGGTCTGCCGACAGGGTAGTTTTTCCTGTTCCCGAGAGCCCAAAGAAAATCGCCGTATCCCTTTTCTTACCAATGTTGGCAGAACAGTGCATCGGTAGCGTCTTTTTCTCAACAGGGAGGATGAAATTCAAGGCCGAAAAAATACCTTTTTTGATTTCACCCGTATATCCGGTACCGCCAATCAAAGCAATCTTTCTTGTGAAGTTCAATATGGCAAAGTTATGTTGGCGCGTACGGTCTTCACTAGCATTGGCCATAAATCCTGGCGCATTGATAACCGTCCATTCGGGTTCAAAAACACGAAGTTCTTCCGCAGTAGGTCTGATAAACATATTATAAGCAAACATATTCGACCAAGGGTATTCGTTTATCACCCTGATATCCGTTCTATAATTGGCATCGGCACAGGCATAACAATCACGAACATAGAGTTCTTTATCATTCAAATACGTAATGACCTTATCGTATAGCTTATCAAACTCGTCGGGTTCAAAAGAAATATTAATATCACCCCACCATATTTTGTCTTTGGTAATGGCATCTTTTACGATAAAACGATCTTGTGGAGACCTGCCTGTAAATTCACCTGTATTCACCGCTAAAGCACCTGAAGAAGTCTCATGCCCCATGTTCTTATCGAGCGTGATTTGGTGTAATTCTGCTGATGTCAGTTGGTAATGAAAATTCTCATTTTCGATTCCATAGGGCTTTAACGAAATCTTCTTCTTAGGATGGTGCGAACTTGGCATTTTGACAAATGTTTAAAATACACCGCAAATGTCTTGGTTTTTTATATAATAACAATCAAAAAAAGAGGGTTTATTACGAATATCCCAATATTTGCTAATGAAGATTGTATTCAACTATTGCTCGATATCATTGGCTTCAAAGGAAATGAGTTCGTTTGACTCAAATCTCGGGCTCACCTCAATAGGATTGCAACATACCTCACAATCTTCTACATAGGTTTGCTGCCCTATCGATGGATCCATGAGCATGGATATCTCTTCCCAACAATAGGGACATTGAAAAAAGTGTTCGTACATATCATATGGTTGATGGAAAGAAAACGTATTTTAAAATAGAATTAAAGAAAAATCAGTCTTTCTTCATCTGAAGAACGGTATAAAGCAGTAATGACCTCGACAGCTTTCCTGGCCTCAAACCCATCAACCATAGGCGGGCGATTTTCTTGAATTGCGCCAATCATATCTTCCAGCACAATTTTATGGTTCAAATGACCAATATTTGTTGGATCTGCTGCTCCGCTTGCATTTCCTTTAAGACTCGTATTTGCTGGTGCTGGAACACCTGGCACATTCCACTCCTTTATGTTGCCCCCTTCCATTAAAATACTGCCCTTGTCACCGTAAATCTCCAATCGTTCCGGATACCCAGGAAACAATGCCGTACCAGCCGTAATAGTGCCGATAGCTCCATTATTGAAATTCAGTATTCCTGTTCCTACATCTTCGCATTCGATAGCATGAACCAAGGTCTTCATGTTTCCATAAACGGATTTTACATCGCCCATGAGATGCAATAGCAAATCAATGGTATGAATACCCTGATTCATGAATGCGGCACCTCCGTCGAACTCTTTGGTGCCTCGCCATGGATTCTTCGCATAATATTCTTTTGAACGATACCAATTGATATGGGCATTACCCAATAACAACTTACCTAGTGCTCCTTTCTCTACCACATTTTCAACAGCACCGTATACCTCACTACATCTATTTTGTAATACACAGCCAAGAACAATATCGTTTTTTTGACAAGCAGCAATGACAGTATCGACCTTTTCTGTAGTTACTTCCAAGGGTTTTTCACATAGTACGTGTTTGCCCGCTTGAGCGGCACTAATGGCCGCATCACCGTGAAGTCCACTTTTATTGCAGATACAAACCAGATCTATTTCAGGATGGCTCAAGAATTCCTCTAGATTATCTAGAATGGGTACCCCGAAAAGTTTTTCGGCTTCTTTTACCCGTTGGGCAGATGTCGTATAAAGTGCAATAAGTTTCGTGTCTTCAAGCTCTTCGACACACTTCACATACGTATTTACTATTGATCCTGTTCCGATTATTCCAACACCTAAGACTCCCATTTTAACAATTGAATTTGAATTAAAAGGTAGTCAAAATTCTAGAATTGCACATTCAACAATTGACCAGTAAGTTGTAATAGTTGTAGTTCGGCAAGTTTTGCATCATACTTTGCCAAATTTTTATTGGTTTGGGCATTAAGCAGATTAATCTGAGCTTGCCTGAATTCTATTGAAGTTATTCTACCCAATTGAAACTGCTCCGATGAACGCTCAAAATTGTTTTGGTTCGTTAAAACGTTCTGTTCTTGGATATGAAATATGTTCAAACGATTTTCATAGATCGCAAGGGCATTTTGAATATCACGATTAACCTCCAACTCCACTTGTTGCTTCAACAACTCTTGATTTTCGTATGCGATCTTCGCATTTTTTACTCGGACCGTAGTGCCGCCACCATCAAACAAATTCCATGTTAAACTAGCTCCTAGACCAAAATTCCATGCTGTACTATTGGTGCCTGGGAAAAAAGCTGATGCAGCGCTTTGATTTAAATTCCAACCATAAGATCCGTTTAAACCAATAATTGGAAGGTATCCCGATTTATTTACTTTAATATCATAGGCGTTAATCGCCAAATTCTTCTCAGTTTGCAAAAGGGCTACATTATTCAGTTTGGCTTGAGCTACGAACTCTTCCAATTGTAATTTTGGGATAAAACTCACCAAGGTATCCACTTGAAATGTTTCATTGAGGTCTTGGCTCAAAACAACATTCAAATCACGCTTGGTATTGGCCAGCTGTTGACGTGTATTTAAGATATTGATACTATCATTAGTCACATCTACCTGTGCATTTAAGATATCGAGTTTGGTATTTTGACCATATTCAAAGGCATACTCTGCCCTTTTTATCCGTTGGGTAGAAATCTCAAGTGCTTGTTGCAGCACATATTCGTTTTCGGTTATCCTGGCCACTTCGAAATACACGCTAAAAAGCTGAACCACTGTATTCTCGATGGTTTCCCTGGCTTGAAGCTCGCTTAACTGATACTGTTCTTGTAATCGCTTATAATTATAAAAGCGACCCATTCCATCGAAGAGGGTATAATTAGCATTCAAGGTGGAATTGAATCGCTGTGCTTCCGCTTTATAGATATCTACATCCCCTCTCGGACTACCGTCTTGATTGAAAACTCCTGGAAATTCAATAACGGAATCATCACGGGAATAATTTGCAGTTGTCGAATTCGACAAGGTAGGTAAATACCCTGAGTTTAAAACACCCTTATTATTCTTTGCTATCGCTACTTGGTTTTTAGCCACTTTGATTCCAAAATTATTCTCCAAAGCAAGTTGAACGACCTCGTCTTTCGATAATAATTTTTCTTGAGCGCTTGTGAAATGAATCGTTACCGATAGTAACAATAAAATGCTAAGTGTATTTCTCATTATTTTTCTACTTCTATAGCTTCGGAAGCTTCTTCAAGTACTTCGTTTGAATTATTCAATCCTTCTTCTAATCCATGTTGGCTATGTGAGAGGTCTTCGGCCAAATGAATTCCTTCTTTTTGCTCCTTAATGGCACGCTCCACCTCCTCTTTTGTGATATCATTTCCTGTAACCAACCATTTTGAATTGACTTTGATTTTGTTACTAAAAGATAGAAATAGCGGTAGCATTATTAATGTCAGCACCGTAGCAAAACCAATTCCATAAGCGATGGAAATAGCCATAGGTATTAAAAACTGCGCCTGCCTACTGGTCTCAAAAATCAAGGGTGTTAAACCGGCAATCGTCGTAATCGATGTTAAAAATATCGCTCTAAACCTTGAACGACCCGCCTCATAAATAGCATCATCAAAGGTCATACCCAGACGTAAATTGGTATTGAACTTACCTATAAGCACCAGCCCGTCGTTGACCATAATACCAATCAATGCGATAATACCTAATAGGGAAAGAATGTTCAACGGAAAATCATGCAACCAATGCCCCCAGATAACGGCCGTCATGCTAAACGGAATCATAAGAATCAACATCAAGGGTTGACTAAAACTTCTAAACGTAAAGGCAATGGTGATATAAATCAGCGCCAAAACGGAGAGCCCGACAACCTTTAGAGAACCTGTTAATTTGCCCAATTCTCTATTTTGCCCCTCGTAGGATGCCGTTACAGTTGGGTACTTTGACTGTATCTCAGGCATCACCGTATTCTGAATTTCGGTCATGACATCAGTAGGACTATCTTTTGGATTTTTCATATCCGCCGACAATTGAATCTCGCGCCGACCTTCTAGTCGATTAATAGCCACATCACCACGTTCAATGGTATACTCGGCAATTTCTTTGAGTGGTACTCGAGAACCTGAAGGAGTGACGATTCGCATTTCATCCAAATCGGAAATCGAAGAACGGTTTTCACGATCGTAGCGTACCCAAACGCGAATCTCATCTTGACCTCGTTGAAAGCGTTGCGCTTGGGAGCCAAAGAAACCCGCTCGTACTTGATTCATAATCGTTCGCAAATCAAGCCCTAAGAGATAGGCATTATCCTTTAATTCCAGACGAATTTCCTTTATACCCGCCGGGTCGTTATCCGCAACATCCTTTAGCGTGGCATTATCCACAAGAAATGATTTCAATTCTTGTTTGGCTGCCTTCAGTTCTTTTATATCATTTCCGAGAAGAGAAACGGATACCGGCGAACCACCAAAATTACCACCGGAGCCATAAATCAAACTTTCCACTCCGATGACTGGGCCTACCAGTTCATTTAATCTACTGGTAACCAAATCGGCACGAACCTCATCAGGCCGTTCTTCTCCTGGTAAAAGATTGATTCTCAACGTGGCAGTTGAAGAACCAGGACCTATAGTCATGATGACATTCTCGAAAAGGACTTTACCAGTACCTTTCAAATATTTCTCCGTCAACTCTTGATTAACGATTTCCGCCTTTTCCTCAATTAAAGATATAATAGAGTCCGTGACTTTTTCATTTGTCCCATTTGGCATTAGCAATTCTATCCGCGCCTGATCACTTGCAATTCTAGGGAAGAATGAAGTTCTAATAATTCCACCTCCTACAGATCCAAGAGAAAGTATAAATGCCATAGCGAATATCCCGAAAGCCAAGAGTTTGTATTTCAATGCGAACTTGAAAACCGGGCTGTACAGATTATCACGCATCCATACCATAAATCGGTCTCCCATTTCATTAATCACCCTAAGTTTAGCAAATGCCCTTCCAAAAGCCGTTTTTGGTGTTTTAGCAACAGGCTGCAAGGCCTTTGAGTGTGCCAAATGCGCGGGGAGAATAATCAAAGCTTCCACTAGGGAGACTACAAGCGTCAAAATAACTATGACGGATACTTCACCAAAGAATTCCCCTATTCTACTATCCAAAAACAAGAAAATCGAAAAAGCCAGAATCGTAGTGATAATTGCCGATATAATTGGTGGAAGCACCTCAATAGTACCGTCTACGGCTGCTCTAAATGGAGACTTCCCCTTTTCATAATGCTGATAGATATTCTCGGCTATGACAATTCCATCATCTACCAAAATACCGATAACGATGATCATTCCAAAAAGGGAAAGTACATTGATGGTCACGTCGAAAAATCCTGCGAAAATGAACATTCCCAAGAACGCAACAGGAAGTCCGAATGCTACCCAAAATGCCAAACGCGTATTTAAGAAAAGTGACAGGAAAATAAGCACCAAAAGCATCCCTTGCCATGCGTTTTTTATAAGTAGTTCAGTTCTACCATTTAATGTCTCGGAAAGATCGCGAACGATACTTAGCCTAACGTTATCATACTTTTGATTGAATTCCTCAATATATACTTTGACCTTCTCTGCAGCACTAATCAAATCCTCCGTATTGGTACTTGTAATCGTAGTATTCACAGCAAGATTGCCGTTAAAATATGAAGCGTTGGGTGTTTCAGAAAAACGATCTCGAATGGTCGCTACATCTTTCAGTCTAACGGTTTGACCAGATGGATCTGCCCTTACAATGATATTCGAAAGTTCATCACCATAATAAGAGCGGTTATTCGCTCGAATCAAATACTCTTCCGCACTTGTTTTGATATTTCCACCTGTTACCAAAATATTGGCGTTGCCTACCGCTTGTGCTACCTCGGAAAAAGAAATATTATAGGCCAAAAGGTTATTTTCATTAACCGCAATTTCAATCTCCTCATTAGGATATCCTTGAATATCTATTTGTGAAATACCATCAATAGCACGGATATCATTCTCGATTTGCCTACCAATCTGTTTCAATGTTGCAAGTGGAATATTCTCTCCGCTAATCGCAAAACTAATCGTTTGGCGAACGGCTTCTAGTTTAGAAACGACCAAAGGTTCCATTCCCGTAGGGAACGTCGGCACGCGATCCACGGCGTTTTTAACTTCAAGGAGCATAAAATCGATATCTCTTCCCTTCTCGATCTCAACATTGATAGTGCCACTATTTTCACGTGAAGTAGAAGTGACACGATCTACGCCCTGTAATCCTTTCAAGTTATCCTCGATTTTAAGTACAATACCTTCTTCTACTTCTTGAGGAGAGGCCCCAGGATAGGTTATACTAATTAGGATATTCTTAGAATCCGTTAGGGGGAAAAAGGAAGATTTCAAAGATTTTGCGCCAACAATACCAAAAACGGCAAAGGCGATGATAATCACATTAACGGCAACATGATATCGAATAAAATACTCTATAACTTTTTTCATTATCCTTGGGTATTAGGAGCTTTCTCTTGGTATACTTTTACCGCCATTCCGGTATAGGCACCCAATAAAGGTTTTGACATAATGGAAATGCCATTCGGCACATCCTTAAGCACCACTGTCTTGTCTGTGAAGTAGACTGGCTTTACATCAATTAGATCTAGTATTGTATCGCGTACTACAAAGATTTTATCACCCTCAAGTAGCAGGTTTCTATCGATTTCTATGGCATCCATCTCCTCTTTGGCATCGAGATTTGCTTCTAGGTACATTCCTTCACGCAGCCTACTATCTTTCACCTCAATAAATGCCTTTATGGTTTGAGAAGCCTGATCAACTCTTCCGTTTATGCGGGCAACCTTGCCGGTATAGGTTTTTGAATCATCCATCGCCGATAGTTGAACAGCCTCTCCAACCTTTAATAAATCGCTAAACGTTTTACTGACCGCCACTTCCAATTCATATACATCGGTGTTGATAAACTCGCCTAATTTTTGACCAGACCTTACCAATGTGCCTTCTGTGACCAATGTTTCGGTCAAAACGCCACTAAAGGGAGCGGAAATCCTATATTTTGAGAGCCGTTGTTCTAAGTTCTTGACGTTGTAATAGCTGGTTAAAATACCGCGGCCACTAATGAAGAACTTTTCTTTTTCAGAGGTCATTTCAGGTAACTGAGGAGTAGGCTTTGTCATATCAAAACCACTGATGTAGGCCTGCCACTTAGGAAAGAACTCTGGATAATCTAAACGCAAGTCGGGCATTATAGATGTAAGTTCATTAAAGAGATTACTTTTTGCGGATTGCACACTGGCCCCATATTCAGCGGCATCTATACGAATAATGGTCTCACCCTTGTTGTAACGCTCACCTGTTTTGAACAATTGACTCCCTTTTCGAAATACACCTTGTACTTCAGCATAGAGTTCCACTCGATTTTTTGCAATCAAATTTCCGTTCGCCGGAACAACAATAGGCACAGTTCCGTTTTCAACAACTTCTGTGAAAACGGTTTTCACCACTTTCTGAGCTCTTGGTTTGAAACTTTTCTTGTTCGCGACAATCGCCGTTGCACCAAAATAGCCACCGATAATCAACAAGATTCCTAAAATGGATAATATTATTTTTCTCATAAGTTGGTAATTATAAAATCGTTGTTTATCGAATATTTCGACAATCTTCTTTGGTCATTTAAATCAGACTGCAACATTCGCCATTAGTTTAATTAAAATCTGTTAAGGCTTTCTTAAAAAGTAAACCCCGGTTCAAAATTTTCTTGTACTTTTTGAAGCAGCACTATCATTTGGTCCTTCTCCTTTGCACTAATATTTCGTTCCATTTTATCTATCAATTCTTTGATAACCGGTCTAGTTCTGTCGTAAACCCTTTTTCCTTCGGGCGTCAAGAACACTTGGTTAACCCTTTTATCAGCATCATTTTGCCTTCGTATGATGTACTCTTTTGATTCCATCTTTGTCAATAGCCTTGCGAGCGACGACTTGTCTCGATAGGTCAAGTATGCCAATTCATTCTGATTCAATCCATCATGCGCATCTAATTTCTTAAGTACGACCATCTGCTCTTTAGTCAAATCCAACCCTTCCTTTGCAAACGATTCTTTCTTATGATAATCGACTAGTTTCATGGTTCTTGCCTACCATGGACCTATAGACCTCTCATCTTCGATGACACTCTGTTTAGTGTTCTGCGTTCGTGTCTAACTAACATCTGATGGTTTGATTGTGAGACGT
>JARFRH010000265.1 GCA_029287355.1 Maribacter sp.
ACTACAAATAATGGGCAAGGTGCTTTTTTCAGCAATGCTTTGGCCGTGCTTCCCAATAAAAACTCCTTCGCAGCGCTGGCACCTTTCGAACCGACACAAATCAAATCCGCATGAAAATTTAATGCCGTATCCAAAATACCATCGGAAACGGAACCATCCTCGTTAACCACATAGTTTATATCCATATCCATAGCCTTAGCTGCGCCAAGATGTTGGATAAGAAATTCTTTAAGCTTGGTGCGGTGTTCGACAAAAAGTCTTTTTTCCTTTTTCATGTAGCTAACGGAAACCGTACTTGCCAATGATATTGGAATATCAAAAACATGCATGACAATCAGATTCGCATCGAATTTTTGTGCAAAAGTGATTGCAAGTTGCAATGCGGATACCGAATTTTCAGAATAGTCGGTTGCGTACAGTATGGTTTTCATGCTATCATTTTTAGATTGACACACCGAAACTAGACATACATTCCTTTGCTTAAAATGACGGTTGTCATGTGAAATCTATCCTGCTAATGATTTTAATCATTTTTATTCCTATGCCCGCAGACTACATTTATGATTGAAAACCATAAAATGAGTCCCATGAACGATAAACAGGTAATACTGACAGAGATTGTACGCCTCACAAGCAATATCCAGACCAATTATCCAGAACTGTATCGTTTCTTGGACGAAAACCCGATGACCATCCCTTCAGAAGCACATCCCCATCTTGATAAACCCACCTTGGAAGCATATCTCGAGGATTTAAAGGAACTCTTAAGACATCATCAATTAACCCATAAAATTCTTAGTAAATGAAACGTTACAAAAAGCTTCTTTTAGCGGTACTGGGTATGGTTTTATGTTTTTTTCTATTTCTTCTGTGGTATCAATATCGTTATGCTATGGATGTCGTAGAGCCCTATACGGTTAATTCTTCAAGCCTTGAAAAAAAGCTTTTAATTGCTACCCAAGGCAGCGAATTTAAAAATACGGTTACCCAAGGCATCATCCAACATTTTGAAACCGATTCGATTTTCATTAAGGTGATAGATATTACATCACTTGAGAAAATAGAACCCGATGTTTTCGATGCCATAGTGCTTCTACATACATGGGAAAACTGGAAACCTCCTGTTGAAGTAAAATTATTTGTTGAAAGAACTAAAGCATCTAAGGACAAGATTATCGTAATGACAACTTCAGGGGAAGGTTCTTACAAAATGGAAGAAGTTGATGCCATAGTAGGGGAGTCCAACTTGGTGGAAGCGGTCGCCGTAACCGATAGGATAATTACAGGAATAACATTAATTTTAAAGCCAAATGGGTAGGATATTCACATTCAAAAATTTTAATATCGCGGATTGGTTTTCCTTTTATCGTATTATGGCGGTGCCTTTATTGGTGGCCTTAGTATGGTTTGGTGAACGGCAATTATTCACTTGGTTCTTACTGCTTAGCTATTGTACCGATGCCATTGATGGTTTTTTAGCGAGAAAACTAAAAATAGCTAGCGCCCGAGGATCACAATTGGATTCAATGGGAGATCAAATTACACTGTTGATGGGGCTTATTGGACTTTGGTTTTTTGAAAAAGAGTTTATTTTGGCCAATTACAAGTTGATTTTACTTGCTTTTCTACCCTACATTTTACAGATGATCATCGCTTTCAGGAAATATGGCAAGGCTACAGCATTTCATACCTATTTGGCCAAATTTTCTGCCATTGTACAAAGTGTATTCATTTTATGGTTACTATTTTTTGGTCCTGTGTACTGGTTATTTTATTTTATGGTAATTATAGGGGTTTTAGAGACGATCGAAGAGATTACCTTAATTTTTATGTATGACGAATGGGTAAAAGATGTAAAGGGCGTCTATTGGGCCTTAAAGGATAAAAGAAGACTTAAAAGTGGGGTGCAAAATAGAACTGGTTAAGGATCAAGGTAATTCTGATTCTTAACCAGTTTGTTATGGTTTTAAGCCATTTCTTCCTCTTTTTGCTTGTTCTTGTTCTCAACAAGTTTTTCAATCAAATCAGGTACTTTTTCAAAAACAGAAGCCAGTCCTTGTGTTTTTCCAGCAGCCAGAAATGAAATCTCGTCGGCTCTACTGACTAAAAAACCTATGGGTTCAATACCCACTCCGGCTGCAGCGCCAGCTCCTTGACCTTGACCGGTTTTGGGCTGTGAACCTTCTCCGCCACCGGAGCCAAAGCCCATACCCACTTTAATCACGGGTACGCACTTGAATTCGCCTAGTTGAAATTGTTCGCCAACAACCGTTTCGGTTTTGGCTTCCGTTTTAATGAAATCCGTTATTTTGCCCAGTAATTCTTCAAAATGTAATTCCATGATATTTGAATTTAAAAGTTAATAAATGATTTAATAATATGGATGGGTCTGTTCTGCATACACAGCACCAATTGATTTCTGTCTTCAAAGTTGATATTGATATTTCCAATATGATAGTTCAGAAAAGAAAATGCGGGGTATAATTTGGCATTCAGAATAGAATTTCCAGTATCTATATGGAGAACAAATTCTTTAACCTTAAATGATTTCAAGAGTCGTAACACTGTTTTGAAATTAATTTTGTTTCGCGATTTCAGATGCTTTTTTTCTCTGATCTTCTTTGTTTTGGAAGAGTTGTTTTTTCTTAGGGGATAGAAGTAGTAGCTCCTGAAAAATACCTGTAATCGGACTCGCAGTAGCTCTTTTTTATCGCTTTCTATGCTTACTTTCACCAGACCCCGTAGCTGTACATAATATTGATTCGTAATCGTGTTCAAATACAGTTCGATCGGAATAAACAAAAGGCTGATTAACACTAGAAAAAGCACTCCAAAAATTAGCGTCAAAATCATTTTTGTGATTTTGTACAAAGAAAATATGTAGGCTGATTCGCTACAATGATTTGCATCAGTTGGGGGGCGTTATTGACTACTTGAACCAATGTTTTCCGGACAAATGACGCTTGTCATTTTAAGGGAACTACGACCATGTTAGTTTTACAGTATACCTATTGGAAAATTATGTTTCAACAAGAAATTTTGAATTGGCTTTTGGAGGGCGATGTAGCGCTTCAGTATCAAGTCTATCGAGATTTGTTGTCCATAGAACATAAAGATCTTCAAGATAGGATAGCGCAAGAAGGTTGGGGTGCCCGATTTATGGCTAAACGCAAACCGGATGGTCACTGGGGTAAGGCTTTTTATCAACCCAAATGGACTTCTTCCCACTATACACTTCTTGACTTGCGCAATTTATGTATTGCCCCGAGTAATCCACTTATTAGAGAAACTATTGAACTCATCTTAAAAAATGAAAAAGCCGGTGATGGAGGGATTCTACCTATTGGCAAAAATCAATTGACCGACTTATGTATCAATGGAATGTTTTTGAACTATGCTTCTTATTTTAAAACCAATGAAAGCCACCTAAAATCTGTGGTGGATTGCATACTGGCACAAATAATGCCTGATGGTGGATTTAATTGCAGGTCCAATAGATTTCGTGCCGTTCACAGTTCTTTGCATACCACATTGTCGGTGTTGGAAGGAATAACGGAATACGAGCTTCATACATATACATATCGGCTTCAAGAATTAATCCATGCAAAGAAATCAGCTATTGAATTTATACTAAAACACCAGCTGTTTCTCTCTGACAGAACAGGTAAAATTATAAATAAAGACTTTCTTAAGCTAACCTATCCAAGTCGATGGCGATATGATATTCTTAGGGCATTGGATTACTTTCAACACGCAAAAGTAAAATGGGACGATAGAATGAAGCCTGCGATACAAATTGTATTAAAAAAACAGAACAAGGATTCCACTTGGAATGTACAAGCAAAACATCCTGGACAAGTTCATTTTGAAATGGAAAAAGCTGGAAAACCAAGTCGATGGAATACATTACGAGCCTTGCGTGTATTAAAGAATTATCGAATTCATGAATAGATTGTAATACTATGAAAAGAGACGATTTAACACCATATCCACAAGGAGGTCATCTACGCGCTATTGCAAAAGTCGAAGAATTGGTTCCCCTCATTAAAAATCAATCCGATTTTGATGTGCTGTTCCAACATTTGAATTCGAAAATACGTATAGTCATTATGCGAACGGCGGATGCCATCGAGAAAATAACCCTAAAGTATCCTGAATTTCTTCAAAACCACAAAAATACTATTATCGACTTTTTGAAATCAGCGGAAGACAAGGAATTCAAATGGCATTTGGCCCAACTGGCTCCACGACTTAAATTGACGGAAAAGGAAAAAGTTGCCTCGATCAATGCACGAATTAGAAAATTGAAGTGAAGTTGATATGATTATAATGGTTTTAGGACTTCCGGGTTCCGGTAAAAGTTATTTCGCGGAAAGGCTTGCAAAAAGGCTGGATGCCGAATACCTGAATAGTGACCGCCTGAGAAAGGAGCTCTTTCCGAAACGCACCTATTCCGATGCGGAAAAGTCAAAAGTCTATGCTGTGATGTCGCAAAAAATGCAGGAAGCAATTGACCAAAAAAAGAACTTGGTACTGGATGCCACCTTCCATAAGAAGATATCACGGGAACTATTTACAAATAATACTAAGGGAAAAATCTATTTTATCGAGGTATGGGCAGAAGAACACACAATCAAAGAACGACTAAAGAAAAGTCGACCTTATAGCGAAGCGGATTTTAAAGTCCATCAACTAATACTGCAAGAATGGGAACCCTTGGAGGAGGTACATTTGCGACTGAAATCCACTAATGAAAATATTGATGAGATGCTACAAAAAGCACTAGAATATCTGATACATGACACGAGGAGATATACATAAACTACTTTCCAATGGAAAATTTCCGGAAACTACTGTCCAAACGGTACTGGTAGAAACTCATATCTCATGGGTAATCCTTTGCGACCAGTTCGTATATAAGATTAAAAAGCCGATCATGTACTCTTTTCTTGATTTTTCCACCCTCGAAAAGCGACGCTTTTTTTGTGAAAGGGAGCTGGAATTGAATCGAAGATTCTCCAAAAATATATATCTCGAAGTATTACCGATTTATGAACGCGATGGTTATTATGAAATAGGAGGGCAGGCAGGTGAGGCTATGGACTATACCTTGAAAATGCGCAAATTGGATTCCGAAAGGCAAATGGATGTGTTGCTTTCAAAAAATAAGGTAAACGAATCAGACATCACCATACTGGCGGAACGAATAGCAGAGTTCCATAAAAACACCAAAAGCATCCATGAAAAAAACGAATTGTATATTCGAGAAAAATTCAACAATCTCGATTTGTTAAAAGAGTTTATTTAAAAACAAATTTATTAGGACCATGTTAGGTTAGTAAC
>JARFRH010000029.1 GCA_029287355.1 Maribacter sp.
TTGTTCGTCTCGTGGGCTCGGAGATGTGTATAAGAGACAGGGCACATCCTTCATTGAATGCACTGCAATATCGATTTCACCCTTGAGCATGGCTAGATCCAAGGTTTTGGTAAAAATACCTGTAATGCCTAGTTCGTATAGCGGTTTATCAAGTACCAGATCCCCTGTTGATTTTACAGGAATTAGCTGCGTTTGATATCCCAATGCTTGGAGCTGTTCTTTAACGGTAGTCGCCTGCCATAACGCTAATTCGCTATCGCGTGTTCCGATACGGATCACTTTTGTCATGGGGTTTCGATTTCTAGTTGAAAGACTTTTTGTATGAATGCCAGACTGGTATCGGCATCAACGGAATCGTCTTTGAGGTGATTGGCGAACTGCTTTGTGATTTTTTGAATGATACGGTCGCTGATAACATCAGCTTGTTGTTCATTGAAATTGGAGATTTTTTTGGACTGGTAGTCCATCTCTTCATCTTTCATGGTCTTCAATTTCTTCTTTAGTGCTTTTATTACGGGAGCGAACTTTCTCGTTTCTAGCCACTGAATAAAATCGTGTTTGACTTCTTCAATAATATCTTCGGCATGAGGTATAAACAGTTTTCTGCGTTCGAGGGTGTCATCGGTCATTTGAGATAAATGGTCGAGGTGAATTACCGTCACGTTTTCCAAGTCCTGCACATTATCGGAGACATTTTTGGGTATGGAAAGGTCTAAAACCAACAAGGGTTTTTTGGTGTAGATCAATTCTTTCGATATGGTAGGTGATTGAGCACCTGTTGCTACGATGAGGACATCGGAGCCCCTTATTTCTGTCTGAAGATCCCCGTAATCTTTCACGCGAAGATTGAATTTTCCAGCAATCTTTTCCGCTTTGCCCTTGGTGCGATTGATAAGGGTAATATGGTTGTTCTTTGTATGCTTGATAAGATTTTCACAGGTATTTCTGCCAATTTTACCAGTTCCGAACAGGAGGATATTTTTTTCGGAAATATCAGGAACATTCTTGAGAATGTATTGAACAGACGCAAAGGCAACCGAAGTGGCACCCGAAGAAATCTCCGTTTCGTTTTTTATACGTTTACTTGCCTGAATGACCGAATTCGTAAGCCTTTCCAAAAATGGGTTTGCGATGCCTATTTTTTTTGAACGATTAAAACCTGAACGCAATTGACTGATAATTTCAAAATCGCCCAGAATTTGGCTATCAAGACCTGTGCCCACACGAAAAAGATGGCTAATGGCATCGTTGTTTTTATATACGTAGGCGACTTCTTGAAATTCTTCTACCGTCCCTATAGTGTTATCGCAAAGAAGCTTGATCAATTGGAAAGGATGCTGTGCAAAGCCATGAAGTTCGGTGCGGTTGCAGGTAGAAGTAGCAATGAGTCCGTCAATTCCCAAGGCCAAGGCTTGAGATAATATCGCATCGGCAGCAAGGTCATCTAAACTGAACTTTCCCCGTACTATGGCATCGGCTTTTTGATAACTTAACCCAATGGTATAGAAGGAATTATGTTTCGAAATGTGATAATCTTTCATGTATGATTTACAAGCACGGGCAAATGTAACTGCTATCGACTTCAAAAAGTAACGCTAGCGGAACAATAAATGTCGATTCTTGTTTTTTTAGCTAAATTTCGATATAAATTGGATGAAATCCGATATTTTTGTAGGAAATACAAGGTTTACCATCATATCTATTTAGAATGTTTCTAAATAGATAATTTAAATTTAGGGCCTAATGAAGTCAAAAAATATCGCTGAAGGTTCATTTTCCGAAATTTTGATCGAGGAGGGTTTTTTTGTATTGAAAATTCAGAATGATACCCCTCAAATTCAAAAAGTTACGCGTGACATTAACAGTTCATTCATTCAGTTTCATTTTTGTTTGAAGGGAGGGTCGAAATTCATTTTCAACGAGGGCAATTATGCTTTGGATGTCTCAGAAGAAAATTCGTTACTACTGTACAATACGCAAATAGATCTTCCGCTTAACTTGGAGCTTCCGCCAAATTCTTGGTTGGTTTCGGTGGTGATGACCATTCGGAAATTTCATTCGTTATTTTCCCGCGAAGCGGATTATATACCCTTTTTGAGTGCTGAGAACAGCCATAAAAAGTACTATTCACAAGAAGGTTTTAGCCCAGCAATTGCGGTCATTCTAAGCCAAATGATCAATTACAATTTACATCCGTCCATAAAAGAATTGTATATCAGGGGAAAGGTGTACGAATTGATATCCTTGTATTTTAATAAAAGCGATGATGCCGATATTGAGCAATGTCCGTTTTTGGTGGATGAGGACAATGTAAGGCGCATTCGCCAGGCCAAGGAAATCATGATTTCACGAATGGCGGAACCGCCTACCTTGGCCGAACTTTCTGAAGAAATCGGATTGAGTCTGAAGAAATTAAAGGAAGGATTTAAGCAGATTTATGGAGACTCGGTCTTCAGCTTTCTCTTCGACTACAAGATGGAATATGCACGTAAAATGCTTGAGACCGGAAAGCACAATGTCAATGAAGTAGGCCTACGTGTAGGTTACAGTACGGCCAGCCATTTTATTTCCGCCTTCAAAAAAAAATATGGGACTACCCCAAAGAAGTATTTGATGGGCTTAGCGACGAATTAGTAAATGACATACCGGCAATTATCATAATGAAATGAATCTTAATCAAATAACGGTTCCATCCCTTGACGTAGAAAATGCAATCGAGTTCTATAAAAAAATAGGCTTACAATTGATAGTTCAAGCCTTGCCAAATTATGCCAGATTTTTATGTCCGGAAGGGGATGCGAGCTTTTCTATTCATCAAGTCAATGAATTACCCTCAGGTGAGGGCATATATGTATATTTCGAATGTGCTGATTTAGATGAGACCGTTAGGTTATTAGTTGCTAATGGAATTCAGTTCGAGGAACTACCGAATGATAAGCCCTGGCTATGGCGAGAAGCCAGATTGCGCGATTTGGATAATAATCAGATCATCTTATTCTTTGCTGGGGTACATAGAAAGAATCCCCCTTGGAGAATTTAGATTATTGAGGTCTTGCCACTAATATGCCAATATTCTTTTTGATGCCTTTTAAATACGCTGCCAAGGGAAGTTTGGAAACTTCGACTTCCATGGATCCCGTTGAGGCATGTAACAGATGAATTCGTCCATTCGCTTCACGTATGGCGATACCGGTATGTGTCACATCCAATCCGCTGATGGAGGTAGCTAAAGCAATAATATCCCCTGTTTGTATTAAATGCTCGTTCGCTTCGATTTGGTCTAGGGGCAAATAACAAAAGGGCTCTTTGTTTATTTTTTTTTCGGTTGCAATGATTGTAGCGTAGTTGGCATCATCCTTTAGAAAAGGATACAGGTCTCGGTGTGTCCCCATAAAATTGATGTCCTTTTGAATCGCCATCCCGCCGATTTCCGAAGTAATTTCCACAACCAATCCTTTTCGGGCATTATCACGAATCCATTCTGAAAAATAGTGTAGGCGAGAGCCGTAGCCATCGAGCTTACCATCTTTATACCGAATGGTTTTTAATTGCTTTGTAAATGAATCAAAGTCGGCTTTTCCATCTCTTAAAAGCAAACTAAATGCCAATACATTTTCAACGTAAGTCGTACAATCGAGGCCATGTAAGTTGACCACCAAGGATTCGGTTTCGCCAATTTCCAAGCTTTTGGCAACGTAGGGAATACCCATAAAAGTCTTGCCAACAGCGGCCATAGTCTTTCCAAAATCTTTTTCCAATAAACCATCAATTTCAATGGTCTTGTCCTCAAAGGCTTTTTTGTCTTTTGGAGAGCAGGTGATTTGTTGGGCAGATACGACCTGTGCGGTTAAAAAAAGAAACGCCAATAGATTGCTTGTCTTCATATAGGGTTACTAACTTTCAAAAATAAGCAATTATTGCGCCAAGTTTAGTAGTTCGTAAACGCTAGGTTTTGGTTTTTTATAAAATGAATTTCATTTTCGTTCGTAACAAATCGCAATTTTCAGATACATATAAATTGAGCACTTAAGCGATAGTGCTTTTACACCTCGGTTTTTTTACCGAAATTAGAACTTGTAAAGAACCCTTGGTCTAATTCTGTTACTGTATTTATTTTTTATTTCCGTATCGACGAAAATCACTAACCTTAAAAACAAAAACCGTACTATGGCTGATGAATTTGATTTATTAGAAACCGATTCCCCTTCCGAACAAGAAAAGGTAGATGTCAATTGGGGCAAAGCCGTGGATCAAATGAAGTCCAAACTCGCACAGGAAGATGATCCTGAAGTGCGCCAAAAAATATTGAATGCTACCCTTGATGATGTAGTTGGGATGGCTGAAAAAGACAGAAAGTCTTTGTTAGAAGCCATTAAGGACCTCACAGATTACCAAGATGAAGTCGGAATCATTTTTGAAAAATTCTCTACGCTTAATGCCGCAGAGCAAAAAGTCATTGATAATTCCCAAAAGGGATTGGACCGAGCCAAATTGGCCTTAGAAGATGCCGAAAACGTAAAAGACAATTGGTGGAATAACCTTTGGGGGCGAAAATCGAAAATCAAAAAACGCGCTGAGGAATTGGCGATAGCCCAAAAGACAAGAGATGGAGCGGACATGAAAGCGAAGGCCATGTTTCAAGAGCGCATTGAATCTGCAGATGTGCAAACCTTGTTAAATGAACTTTCTTATAAGAGTCAGGCTGCTGTTGGGCGTTTGAAAAGTCGAGAAAGTGAAATCAAAGAGGTGGAGGAGAAACTTCAAGTAGCCATTGTAGAAGCGAGTAAAAACCATACAAAAGCCCTGGAAAAGAAAAAGGAGACCGAAGATAAATTAGAAGAACAATACGCACTTCTTAAACAAGCACGTCAGGCCTTGGAAGAGATTTCCGATAAACAATCCGCTGCGTATTCTGAAACAATCGGCAAAGTGACGACAATCGAACAAAAGGTTGAAGAGTTGGAAGGCTTGAAAAATGCATATACTACACTAGCAGCAAGTAAAGACAGTTTCGTTCACAAGCACAACCTAACAATCAAAGTATTGACTTCACTGCGTAGCAACTTGCAAACACATCGTGCAAAATTAAAGAGTGATACAGATGAGCGTTTGAAATATTACGATGGTTACGTCGTCGCGTTAAAAGCAAGAACGGACCAAGAATTCGCCGCAATTCTGGAACACTTGGGCGTCAAAACCGATGAGCATATCGGACAAACTTTAGCATCAATGCATACGGCAAGCGCTAAAGCACGTCAAGAAATGATGGACAATATTCCGGTACACGAAAAAGTGATGCAGGGGGTATACTCGAGCTATGCCGAAGCACTTCAAGAAATCCGTGTCAAGGATTCAGAGATTCAAAAGAATTTCGCCGACCGCTACGGAATCGATATGAAAGAGATTTTTGAAGAGTATTATGCTACCGATGGCGATGTGCCGTCAAGTGGAGGCGATGATGATGCGCCAGCACCAGCGCCTGCTGCTGAGGATGACTTATTGAGTTAGTCTTCCTTTTGTTTTTGAGACAACATTGATTTATAAATAATACCAATTATAGGTCCTCCCCTTTTTCAAGGGCGACATAGCAAGAGCTATGGGCGGGCTATAGCCAGGACAGTCGGAGGGGTATGATTTGAAAGTCGAGTATAAGTGCTTACCTGTAACTACCAAAAAAATCCTAATATTAAATGTCCATTAATCAAATCGTTACGCCTCTAGATAGTGCTGTTCTCGAAACCAAAGAGCAATACAAAGTCTATTTTAAAATTGTGGTACATGCGTTGAACGAATTGGTGAACAGTATTGAGAAGGAGAATATTTGCACCGATGCCGAAGCGACTTTTGTGAAGCAGTATTGTGAATTGTTGACCTATTCGCTGGAGGCATTCCGAGTCAAATATCTTTTTGATGACGAAGAGAAAATGCGAGTGGATCTAACACAATCCGGTTTCCCGAGTTATCTAGAGTTTCGATATCTATATAACGACTTGGCGTTGAAGCAAGAGCATGTGAGCAAGCTTCCGGATGTTTCTAAAGTGAAAGCGGAATTTTTGGAGACTTTGCTTAAAGAAAAACAACCTATTAATGACCGAAAATTGCATCAGGCGGCATCGATTATATACTATACATCCGTAGAAAAACAGTTTATTTATAGACGTTTTGTACAAGGAAAAATACTTCCTGTTATGGGTTTGGATGTGCAACATATGGTAAGTTGGTCGTTTTATGATGTCACCTCAAACCGGCCTTTTATCTGCTTTATGTATTTTGACTTGCAAAATGAAAAAGTGGAAGATGTCAAGGGAGAAATTTATTCGGTTTTAGAAAGTACTGCGGACCGTGATATGGATATTGATATGATGGCCTATGCTATTGATAAGAAGTTACCTAATGTGTTTCCTAGACGGATTAAAAAGTTGGATTTAGGCCCTTTACATTGTGTTTTTGCCAAAGATGAATTAGAAGTTACCCATGTAATTCTAAAGGCAATTGTGGAGAAGATCTTTGATCTTTCGGCCTATGCCATTTCCCTACATATTAGTGAAACGCTTTCTACCTCGGAGTTTAAGGAAGGTAATTTTTTCAATAAACAAGTTGTACAGGTATGGGAAAAATCGAAGCCGAAGAACTATTTATTTTGTCCACATAGGATCATGCAAGCCATGTATGATAACATCCCCGAAACGATAAATTCATTAACAGGGAATCCGATTGAGATTCCGAGTTTGAAACTAGAATAAACCAAATGGAGCATAACAGTACATTCCCTATAAAAAACGCTGAACTGAATGCACTTCGTGACGAGGCTACTTCCTATTTAAAAGGAGTGCAATGGGAACAAGGTGGAAAAGCCAAAAGCCGTAATAACAATCAAAAAGACGAATCCATTCTTTTATACTTATCGAAGGCAACAGGCAATGCCGCAACTGAGGTCACCTCTGTTTCCAAAACCATTCTTTCCTTGAAAAAACGATTGCTCCCTGATTCCGTTGCGATTCCCTTGCATTTGAATCGTGCCTTGTATGCCTTACAGGAAGGATTAACCATGGGTATTTGGCTGCGCGATAGTTATGCCGATGCCTCGGGGTTATCAGCCTTGAATGAGCGAAAGTCCACTTTAGATGTGAGGCAACGCAGAGAATATGATTCGAAACAACAGACGGCGACGGCGTTTATGCTTCACGGAATCGCATGTCGAATTCTATTTGATTTAAAAGCTGTTGCCTCGGATGATTTGAGTGTGATGAAGAACAAGTTTGCAGGTATTCCAGAACTTTCGGTGCTTTCACCTATGAAGGGAATTTCATGCATGTTGTTCTATTACGATACCTATATGGGCCATCCAGAAATAATCACCTCGGACGAGGAAGTGACCAATTTCACGGTGGTTTTCTTTGAAGCGTTGATTTCGGAAATACAACAACGTCTCAGCACTTTTGAATACACAGAAACCATCACCGACCGCACCTACAAGCTTGAAAAAAGTGAGTTTGCGATTTCCGGTTGGGAGAATGTTTTTGAAGGCACTGCTGTAAGCGTTGCGTTCAATAAAATACGTTTTGAAGAAATTGTCGGTAATCGAGATGCGAAACACTTTGCGAAGCGTTTGACGGAGCGGATGATGAGTTACGACTTCACGGTCAAAAAGAATCCGTTTCAAGAGTTAGGCGGATTTATGCCGGTCTTTATGGGCTATGGAATTCCCGGAACGGGAAAAAGTATGTTGATCGCAGCGATTGCTACCAAATTGAAAGAACAATGTGATGCGTTGGAGATCCCGTTTCTATTTCACCCCATGCCAGATACCTTGATATCCACTTTTCAAGGGGGTTCCGCAGAAAAAATGGTGCAATGGATGAAGCCATTGCAAGATCCGAACAAGTTAATTTTTGCGCCTATTGACGATGCAGAAAATAATTTGCAAGAGCGAACCGCACAAGGGGTTTCCGCGGGGGTGAAAGAGGTAATCGGAGTTTTTCTGAGATATACCGAAGGTGCCTATGCCATTAATTACGGCAACAGTGCTATCGGATTGTTTACCAACCTTCCTGAAATGTTGGATAAGGCCGTTATTTCAAGAGTTCAAGGACGTTTCAAAATAGATGGGGCGCGGACCATACCAGATTTTATTGACCAAGACTATATCTGGTGGAGCAAGTTCGAGAAGACGATGCCCGATTTTGTGAACATGAAAAATCCAGAAAAATACGAGTTCTTAAGTGAACAAGGATTGGCGAAAAATTTGAGTGAGATTATAAATCAATCCGAAAAACCTACTGAGGCCAAAATTTTGGAAATTTATGAGAAAACGGAAGCCAAGCACAAAACCGAAGAACACCTATTTTTTGCGGAGCTTTACAAGAACATTCAAAAATCATTTCCGTTTTTCTCTTCAAGGGATATCCGAAATATTCAAAGCGCTGTTTCGCTACGTCTTACTGATTTCGATCTTCCTGAAGATTGGTTTAATGACCCGGCTTTATATTTCAAAATGGACTATGATACCAAGTTCGGAATGCTGAAAGAATTAATGAAAGGAAACATGAAGGGTTTGGATTTCTCCGACATCCGTAGACAAGAAACTGTTCGCTATTTAGACAACGTCGCTACAATTGCCGATACTGATTTTAAACGAAAAGTCGATGGGCGTGTACACGATTTGAACGTGCAGTTAGCTGCCAATAAAATATTCGATCAAGGAAAGTAATGGAAAAACTAAGGGAAGCGGGATTATTTGGTGGCGGGATGGTAGTGCTCTCCGGTTCATTGGCAAAACGCTATAATGAATGCCTCAGTATGTTGGGGGTAAAACCAACCAAGCTCAAAACCTTTTCAATTGATGGTATGGGTTGGAGTCCGGAAGTTGCCGTCGAGAAAAAAGAGAACCATTATCTAAATACGGGCGAAGCCAATGTGAATGCTATTATTATTTCACCACAGCAGAAAGATAAAGCAGTGCACATGCCATCGCATAGTTTTGACCGGGATGTGATGGACGCAGTTTTTGCAGCCTATGGGCAAGAAATACGCGATATCACGAAAGATTCGGCCTTGGTACTCAATCTTGACCAAAAGATAGATGCCTTATTTGAACCCTTCGATTTGCTACGCTATGATAAAATAGAAGTCACGTTTGCGGTGTTGAACAACTTGGATAAAAAGCAAATGGAGCAGCAGGCCTTTATCAATTTTTTCAATCGTGATAATAATTTCATAGACCGTGATGTGCACCATCACCTTCTTAAGAGCGCCAAGGAATATGGTGATTTAAGAGGGCGTAAATTAAAATTGGAACCCATTCAATTGCAAGTAGGTTCTTTTTATACCCGGGCCTTTGGAGGAGTTTTCGTATTGAAAAATTTTGTGAAGAAAATCTTGGTTTTTGAAGATGAAAAAATGTTCAAAAGTGCCATTCATGATACGGCACATGAAATCATGCTGTTTCATAAAGACCATGATGAATTGATAGATGCATTAGTCGGCAATAGGGTCCTTCAAAAAGATTTTAAGGGCGCCATGCGCAGCCCCAGATATCAGCGTATTAAAAAGCACGTTTTTGTTGAGGAAACGAAAAAAACGGAGCATTCCTTAAGTGAGATTTTGGATAGTCATTTTCTCTTCAAGAAATATTTGAACAAACTGCCTATTGAAACACAAAGGAAGATATCAGGGGTAGAGCTGTATTACCAGCGGCTCATTGTGGATAAGAACCTCAAACTACAAGAGTATGTAGATGAACAATTTATGAAGATTTTACATGAACCCCACCCTTTGTTAAATGAAGAGGAAGCGGAGTTAGCGTGGAAGTTACTTTCTAAGATTGTGCCGAAAGATCCCGTACACATGTATTGGTATGATAAAGAACAGTTTTATAACGTATACTCGGAATGGAATCCTGATTATCAAGATTGGGTGATAGATGAGATACTTGAAAACAACCAAAAACAAGGATTATGACGTTAGAAATCATCGTATTTATTGTAGCTATCCTTTTCGGAATAGTCTGGTATTGGAGAGAGTCAAAAAGCAATAATCTCTATCGTTTGGCGAATAGAATTACACACGCGAAGAACTTACAAATGAAACCGGAGAACCAAAAGGGTTTTGTGCATCAACAGCCCTTTTTACTACGTTTGGTATGGATTACGCTTTTGTTCGCTATCGGTGCGGGCATAGTCACTTTTGTAACTCCGATAAATATCTTTTTCATTCAATATTTTGCCTCTACCGTTGTGGGAACTTTAATAGGAACATACATTGCTTCCGCAGTTATTTTTACACGTGATAGCACAAGTAAAGAGCAGATTGAAAAGGTATTTGACCAAGGAAAAGAATATGTTGAAGACCTGTTGGAAGGTGAAAAGGAAACTGTTGAGAACCCCAAGGCTGAGGAACGTGTGGAACAAGAACCTGAGGCTGAGGTAAAAAAATCAGCACGTGATCGATTGAAGGACAAGGGGATGATAAAGTAAAAGAAAGAAGTGCAAAGTAAGAGGTGCGAAGTCTATATTTTTAGCAAGGTTAGGTTGTCACATTGAGCCTTTCGATTGCGCTCAAGACAGGCTATGTCGAGATGCATCTTGGTTACAAAGTTAAATTTTAGCAAAAGAGTATAACAGAAAAATATCATGATAAAATCATATTATAACAAAGGGAAAAAGCAAAAGCGGTTCGTCATCTTGGGCGGAATTGTGCTGCTTTTACTGTTGTTCTTTCTTCGTGATGACTACCAACCGGTCTTATTGTTTTTAAGAAAATACATTTTCATTATTCTGTTGGGAATGGCTTTTCTATGGCTTACCCTGACCAAGTTTAGAAGTGCGGCAAGTACCGGAAAACGTATATTGATTTTAGTGGGAATAGCCGCTTTTTTTACAACACTTTGGTTTTTCGGATGGAAACTGAATCTGTATAACTACATGCAGACCTATAACGTATATAAAAATCTGAATCTAATCGAATTGAATGAGTTGCCCTTGACCCAAAACGAGCGGATTCAACCTTTCAACAATATCGTGACCATGGCCTACGAATCGGTAGGGGAAACGCAAGAAGTTTCTTTGCCACAGTTAGTGCGTGTGGATAGTACAAACCAGTGGACGATGGCCGTGCAACCTGCCAAGGAATATACATGGCAACGAATAAATGATAATACGGAGGAGATTTTTGTGGTGGAAAGTACTTCGCCTTTTCCCCGTTTTTCAAATGAGAATCGTATTCCGGTTACGTTTTCGATCGGGGAGTCCTTAGCGTTTAGCCGCAACACCTATAATGCCGTTGTCCAACGCTTCAATTTCTTTCAATTGTTCACGATGGAACCTAGCGACGTTTTCTATATGAAAAATGATGCCAACACATGGGTGCAGGTCGTGAATTTGATTAAGTGGAAAGGCTTTTTCTTTCCTTACCCCACGTATGGTGGAGTCATGGTAGTCGATTCGGGGGAACATGATTTCAATGACTATATGGAACGTATTACGATTGGAAAGGGAACATATATTGCTCCCGATGAAATCAAGAACCACCCTTATTTAAAAGGCCAGAACACCCTTGCAGAACGCATTTCGCAATTGCAGGCCCAATCCCTTCAATTTTTAGGCGGATTTACGGATCCATTACCTTGGAATATGAAGACCGCCGTAAAAATTCCGGAGTTGCCAGAAGACCAAAACCAACAGCCCTACGTGACCGACTTTAATTTCCAAGGCATGAAAACGAAAGCAGTTGACGGGCTTTACCATTGGTTCGGTCTTGAACCGATTGGCGATGAAAGAACCAGTTTGGCCTTTAGCGTGATGATTCCAGCAGACGGTACCCAGAAGTTGTACTATTATGACCATGCCTCAAAAAAAGAGGGTTATGCTGGCGTTTCCGCCATGCCCTTAAAGGTGATAGAATCAAAAAAGGAATACGATTGGTCTGTCAATAAACCGGTAGAATTCCGTCCGTTTATCAAAAAGATCGCAGGAAAGAAACGCATGTTCGTCTTGGGTACGGTAGCTGCCGTACGAGATGATAGTAAACAGTTCGATGGGGCCGCGACGCCTGATTTGGCTTTGGTCGATGCCGAATACCGCGATGTCATTTGGATTGATGCCAAACATCCTTCAAAATGGACTACCGCGATCCTAAATCAATTGGGTGAGACTTGGAAAGCTTCGGAGAACCTAACCGATGAACAATTGTATCCTGAGAAAAATGATTTGGACATGGAACAACTTCCGAAAATGGATGCTATTCCTGCGATGGAGATTGATTCTATGGCAATGAAAGCGGTGGAGGTTCTTTCGGATAGTTTAAGTGACTAGAATTTTATTGGCCCCCCTCCTTGAAAAAGGAGGGGCGTTTATATCACATTATAAATTTCAGTGCTGATTTCAACCTCTAACAGCGCAGCAGTCCAACCGCTACTTTCAAAAACCATGATGCCCATACCCGCCATATCCATTTGGGCGATATACTTCTGCTCGTTTCCTGTCTTTTAAAATAAAGGCTTCAGAAATGTATTGTACGGCATCCTTATCGGTGTCAGTATCCTCGATACGGACTTCTTCACTTCTATAAAAAGGTCTTGAAGTAAGGCCTTTGCTAGAATCAAAGACGATGAGTTGTATTTTGAAGTTTTTGTCGTAATCAGTCCCTTTTTGGGTTTTGAAGAAATATCCGGTATAGTTTTTTCCTTTATAACTCAAGGGTTGTTGTTTTAAAAATTGAACGGAATCACGTTCGGCATTATAGCGGTATGAATCAAAGACCAGGGCTTCCGCTAAAGACTTTGCGTTTTTGTGCCGTTGCGGAAAGAGATTTATTTTACCCGTATTTTTTAATTTATTGAACAGTAAAACCCTACTATTTACATCGGTTGCAAGCATATCTAGCAATGCCCTAGGCACTGTGGTTTCATTCTGGGCCAAGAGGGTAGCGTAGGTGGTTCTGATTTTTGGATCTTTGATGAATTGCAGTCGATTGAAGAACTGTTTCACTTCTTTTTCTTTTATAAAAGGATATAATAGAATGGCGTAATCTTCAAGTACTCTTGATCCATTGTTAAATGGACTTGGTGGGGGCTTGTAATAGCCTGGCGAACTATTTGACTGACTTACCTTTCCCAATTGTCTTTTCAACTGAATTTTAGCATCGTTTAGAATCTGTTTGCGATACTTCTTATAGCTTCTCGATTTTACCAGTCCTTTTGACTGCAGTTTTGCGAGCAAGGAGAAAATGGGTGATTTATATTCTTCTATAGCACTGTAATCCAATATTTCCGGATACAAGTTCTTTGCAAGTGGAAGACTGTCCCTATAAGGTTTGAAAATATTTTGAATATCAAAAGTGTTCGACACCAAGGGAAGATCTTTTGACATCAAATCGAGCAAAAGTGCAACGGACGCTTCGTCCGCTTTTTTGGTGATCGCACTTAAGACTAAGGTCTGTGCGCTCGAATTGTTATAAGACTTCATATAGAAATCCTTAAAAAAAGGAATCACATCGGGATCATCCAATTGCGATAATTTTTGGATCAAATGAGATTGGATATCTTTTTTATCTTCAGGATACTGGAATTCTGAAATATAATATTTCAAAGAATCGATGTCCTTCTTCTGAAACTTGATAAAGGGGTAGCCATCTATGACAATGCTGTCATTTCTTCTTAGCGCGGCAAAGAACCTATTTGTCTTATCTTCAAGAATTGAGCTCCCTATGACGGTATCCAAGGGTTGGAAATTTTCAAAAAACTCCTGTATGAATTTCGTGGGTTCGCTCACGATATCGACTTTGGCCTTGAGCTCATAAAGCAATCCATCTTTAACAATGTTCTTAATCAATATTCCTCTTGTGCTTGCTGTATCGGTTAAGGTAATATTGAGTATGTGTTCACCGCTGGATAAAGTATTACAAGATTCTTCGAACACATTAAAACGTTTGTCAGCATATATTTTCTTGCGCAATGCCCAAACGGAATCGATGTGTTCGAACATCAAAAAATCGTGCGATTTGTTCAGTTCAACGACTATGGCCTCGTTGTTTTTATTCTGATAGATGGTTTTTTTGTTAAAGGCACTATAGGGTTTTGGTTTGCTTTGACCTGCAAAATAATTGTTGCTGTTTTCAACGAATTTTATAGGCTTCACTGAAGTTCTTGTGGAAAAAAACAAAGCCGAATCCGTTACGGTTTCAAACTTTTTCACGTATTTCGGAGGCTTTATTTTGAAAGATTCAAAAAACTCCTTTGCCTTGTGGCTTTTATTGGTTACAACACCCATAAGATAATAATCACCTCTTTTGAAGACGGTTCTCAAATGTAATTTCTTACCCGTCGCAGCATTGATTACAGCATTCGAATTCAAAGAATTCTTTTGCCCGGTGTCGTAAACCGGTTCTAATTTCAAATCTTGATAAAACCGTTTTTGTATTTGTTTAAGTTCAAAAGCGTCCTCTTCGATGAATCCAAAATCATTAAGTGTGGCTTTTTTTAAGAAATAGTATGAATCGGAGATGGAATCATACCCATGCGTAAAACGGTTTCCCTTGCGCATGCGGTTGGTAAACGTGTATAGGGAGGGCATTTTTATTTCGAAATCTTGGTATTGCGACGAAATGGGGAATAATCCTTTTTTAAATTTCTTGAATTGAAGACTATTGAAAATGGTATCGGAATAGACCGTCACGTAATCACCATCTCCGCCCATTTTAAAAATCAGTATTTCCAAAGGCGTAAGAAAAATATGGTACCGCTGTTGGTCTCCATTTTTTAATTGATTTTTGATATCAAGACCTTCAATGCCGTTTCGGGTAATTCTTGTATTCTCCAAGATTTTACCAGGAATGTTTTCAAAAAGTAATTTATCGATATCTTCAAGGGTATACCCTTTATCTTTTTTCAAATGAGAAAAAGTAGGAATGCGATTAAGCATCATATAGCTACCGTTGGTGAGGTCTGGCGCAATATAGGTAGTGGTGGTATTTTCGGTAATAGGATACATTTTATTGGGAAGTGCAATACTGAAAAACCCATCGTCGGGTTGAACGGAAGAATAGCTATTCCATCGAAGTGTGGTATCTATTTTTTCCTTGATTCCTTTTCCCTTTGAAGTTGTTCTTGAAACTAAGGGTTTCACCGAATAACCCTTTTCGCGCAACATGGCGATAACTCCTTCTTTCCCAGGCAAGTGTGCCGCGCCGATACCTGCGAATACCTTAGCTGTGTGCACAACCGAGTCTAACTTGTTGGTCATATTTCGGTTACGGATGAACAACATATTTTTAAGATAATGGCTGGTATACATTGCCTTGTCGATGGAGTCGAGCATATTGATGTTTCTGTTGCGATAGGCATCTTGCAAGAGCGACATGGGGTCTTGTTCTTGCATTTTTTTCTGCAACCATTCATCCGGTTTGGGTTTTACGGCATTCATGCTTGCCCTGCCGACAAGTGCCGAAGATTCTTCAAGATCCTCCAAAGCAAGGACAGGCTTGCCAAACTTTTTGCCGGCTTGATAAATGAACATATCGAGATAGGTCTCCTCCTCAAAATTTTGTGAATACTCGTTCGTGCGGTAAAGAATGGAATTGATGCGACGATCTTCAAAAGCGATATAGGCCCCCAGTTCTTCTTTCTTTGGGTTTTTCAGTATAAAAGGATACCTGTAAAATCCTTTGGATACGAAGCCATTACCTTTACCAAAGCCTGACATACCCATGGCATCGGCATTGTCAAGCCAAGTACCAGGGTCTGATTCCAAGGCAATCACTTCACTTTTGTCAAGAGCTTCATAGAAGACATCATCTAGACGGAAGGCGATACGCTTGCTGACGTGCATGGTGCCATATAAATAAGAACTTTGTTCTAAGCCGTTACCTGAGATTTCCCAGAGCAGGCTATTCTTCTCTTGGGAAAATCCCAAAATAGAACAAAGCACAAAGAGTAGCGTAAGGAGGATTCGCATACATATGGTTTTGAGGGTCTGGGCTACTACAAATTTAATGAAGTACAAACCTCATTTTATCCCTATAAAATGTGAAAGTTTTATGGGCTTATCTAATAACGTGGAATTTTGGTTGGTATTTTCCAATTCTTTGAAAATTTTGGTCGGAATTGATATTCATTATGACGCCATCAAAAAGTAATACCTGAATTTAAAGTCAAGTTGAGCATCAAACCGTATTTTTGCAGCCTGTCTTCCAATAGCTATAGGGAGAGCGCACCTGGCTGCCGGGAGGCAGGGTCGAAAGGCTCTAGGTGACATTTAAAGATAGAGAAAGAAGCGATTTATAAGGCTTCCCGCCAATGTGGGAATGAAGTAAATAATTTAAAGATGAAAGGAGTTTTATTGGTCAATTTGGGGTCCCCTGATAGTCCGACCGCTAAAGATGTAAAGCCGTATTTAGACGAATTTCTGATGGACGAACGCGTCATCGACGTTCCTAAGATCCTTAGAAACATTTTGGTACGAGGAATCATTTTGCAAACGCGACCTAAAAAATCCGCAAAGGCCTATGCCAAGATTTGGTGGGAAGAAGGTTCGCCATTAATTGTCTTATCGGAACGTTTTGCCGAAAAGGTGAAAAAGCACACAAAAATACCAGTTGCTTTAGGGATGCGCTATGGTAGCATGAGCATCAAAGAAGGATTGCAAGAATTAAAGGAGAAAGGAGTTGATGAAGTGCTGTTAGTGCCTTTATACCCTCATTACGCCATGTCTTCATATGAAACGGTGGTGGTAAAGACCATGGAGGTAAAAGAAGAAGCCTTTCCCGAAATGAAGATAACCACCCTGCCTGCTTTTTATAAGAGCCCTGATTATATCAAAGTACTTTCTCAAAGCATTGCCGAAGGCTTGAAGGATTTCGATTACGACCATATTTTGTTCTCTTATCATGGCATTCCGGAAAGACACATACGAAAATCCGATCCCACTCGGTTTCATTGTAAAATAGATGGTAGTTGTTGTAGTGTCAATTCCGTTGCCCACAATACCTGTTACCGTCATCAAGTGTATGAAACCACCGAATTGGTAAAAGCGGAGCTCGGTCTTTCTGAAGAAAAAGTGAGTACTTCCTTCCAATCACGTTTAGCTGGAGACCCCTGGTTGAAACCCTATACTGATTTTGAATTCGAACGTTTTCCAAAAGAAGGAAAAAAGAAATTAGCCGTGGTTACCGCTGCTTTCGTTGCCGATTGCTTAGAGACTTTGGAAGAAATCGCCATGGAAGGCAAAGAACAATTCGAAGCGGCAGGTGGGGAGCACTACAAACACATTCCCTGTTTAAATGATGGTGATGCCTGGGTCGAGGTGATGGCCAAGTGGGTCAATGAGTGGGAACTTAGTGGGGCATTGCCCCTGTAATCGCTCAGTTCCAGAAGGCCTACTGTTATCTCGAGCGGAGTCGAGAGCTTAGGAACACTCTTCTCGACTCCGTTCGAAGTGACAGAGCTTAAATCCGCTTAACTAACAATGGCAAAAGTCTCATCAGACCAATTAGGATCACAACCCATAGGCCAACTGCTTATCAAACAGGCAGTGCCTGCTAGTATTGGCATTTTGGTGATGTCATTGAACATTCTTGTCGATTCTATTTTTGTCGGTAATTGGATTGGTTCCATTGCTATAGCGGCCATCAATGTTGTTTTGCCCGTATCCTTTTTTATCGGGGCGCTGGGGATGGCCATTGGTATTGGCGGTTCGAGTATCATATCTAGGGCTTTGGGGGCCGATAACAAAGCCAAAGCCGTAAAGACCTTTGGCAATCAAATCACCCTGACCCTGCTTTTTACCATTTCAATGGCGCTTTTAGGGCTCTATTATGCCGATTCCTTGATTCCGGCTTTTGGAGGTAAAGGCATGATTTTCGAACCGGCCAAAATATACTATACGATCGTACTTTATGGAATTCCGTTTTTAGGCCTCTGTATGATGGGCAATACGGTGATTCGAGCAGAGGGAAAGCCCAAATTCGCCATGATCGCCATGATTATTCCCTCGGTCGGCAATCTATTGATGGATTACCTTTTTATCAACGTTTTTGATTGGGGCATGCAAGGCGCTGCCTGGGCTACAACTATTGGATATGTGTTGTGTTTCAGTTATGTATTGTATTTCTTTTTGTCGAAGAACTCCGAATTGAAGTTGACACGCCATTGTTTTTCACTTGATTTCCCCATTGTGAAAGAAATCGCCTCTTTGGGCTTTGTGACACTTGCCCGTCAGGCCGTAGTTAGTGTTACCTATCTGTTGATGAATAACATTCTCTTCAATTTGGGAGGTGAAGCCATGGTAGCCGTTTATGCGATTATCGGGCGCATGCTGATGTTCGCGCTATTTCCGGTATTTGGTATTACCCAAGGTTTTCTGCCCATTGCCGGATTTAATTACGGTGCCAAACAATACCCTCGGGTCAAAGAAAGTATATACACTGCCATAAAATATGCTGCATTACTGGCTACAGTCGTGTTTATCGGTCTCTTTACGTTTCCAGCAGAAATTGCCTCTTTGTTTCTAAGCAGTAAACCCGACCTCTCGGCAATGGATTTGGCCACGAATGCTTTTGTGCTGGAACATACGCCTTCTGCAATGCGTTGGGTTTTTGCCGCTACTCCAATTATTGCCCTACAACTTATAGGTGCGGCTTATTTTCAAGCCATTGGTAAAGCGGTGCCCGCACTCTTGCTGACCCTTACCCGTCAAGGCTTCTTTTTCATTCCCTTGATTTTGATTTTACCTCATTTTTTTGGGGAAATAGGGGTATGGATTTCTTTTCCAATCTCTGATGTGCTCGCTACAATCGTTACAGGAACCTATCTGAGGAAGGAAATTCGTGGTACCTTGATTTAGCATCCTAGTTTTTAATGTTCGATAAGAAGATTTGTTTGGGGTATAGTGTAACAATTCGAACATTACGGTCACTAATCAGAAGGATATCAAATTCTAGAAACATGAAAACACAGAAGCGATTACTGCCTATATTTCTTGTAGTATGCACGTTTGCTTTTGCCCAAATACCCTTAGAAGTTCAAAACAATATCAAGCAAAGGGTAGACTCAGAAAAACATGTGGGCATTGTGGTCGGGTTTCTACACGATGGTGAAGAAACCTATTTTTCCTATGGAAAAACGACATTAAAGGAGGGTACTGATCTCAATGAAAAATCGGTTTTTGAAATTGGTTCTATCTCAAAAGTCTTTACCACGATTTTGCTTTCAGATCAAGTTTTGAAAGGAACCATGGCCCTCGATGACCCCATTGCTAAATACCTGCCTGATGGGGTCAAAGCCCCCGAGCACAATGGAAAGGTGATTACTTTGAAAGATTTGGCCACCCATACCTCTGGTTTGCCAAGAATGCCCGATAATTTTAGACCCATAGACCGCAACAATCCGTTTTTAGGATATGAAAAAGAACAGATTTATGAATTTTTGACGGCTTATGAGCTAAGCCGAGATATCGGTGTCACCTATGAATATTCTAATTTTGGTATAGGCTTATTAGGGCATCTGTTGGAATTACAATCCGGGAAAACGTATGAGGACTTGGTGAAAGAGCGCATCGCCTCGACCTATGATATGAGCGATACCGGAATTTCTTTCACTGAGGCCATGGAAGCACAATTGGCAAAGGGCCATGCATATGGATCAGAAGTGAGTAATTGGGACATTACAGGTTTGGCAGGCGCAGGGGCAATTCGCTCTACGGCCTCCGATATGTTGAAATTCATAGCTGCGAATATTGGTGAAGCTGACTCCCCGATAGCGAAGGCGATGAAGTTCAGCCACAAAGCTGCTTTTAAAAATGAGGACACCAATTTTGAAATCGGGCTCGGATGGCATTATGCCAATGACGGCAATATCGTGTGGCACAATGGAGGCACTGGGGGGTATCGATCTTTTGCCGGATTTAATAGCGATAATAATACCGGGGTGGTGGTGTTGACCAATACCAATGAAAGTGCCGATGATATCGGACTTCATCTTTTGAACTCCTCGAATAATTTATCCAATGCCGAACCCAGAGCAGAACAACCTGAAGTAGAAGTGGCTTCTGCGATTTTTGAAACCTATGAAGGCACTTATGAATTTGCGCCAACCTTTTCCATTGAAATAACACGAGAAGAAAATCAACTCTTCGCACAAGCCACCGCGCAACCGAAATTCCCTGTTTATCCATCGGCGGAAGACAGTTTTTTCCTAAAGGTCGTTGAAGCCAATGTGGTATTCAACAAAGATGACAGTGGAAAAGTTGTCAGCCTGACCCTCAACCAAAACGGACAAAGTCCGAAAGGTCAGAAAGTGAAATAGAATTTTCTTAAAGTCCTCCCCCTTTTTTAAGGCAGGACCTATTTCTTAACACCATATAAATTGCACCTAATTATTTCAATCCATCTGCCTTGAGCAGTTCCATTCCCGTAGAGGAGCGTGGTTTAAAACCAGGCCAATCTTTCTCATTTGAATTCGCGGGCACATCCAAAAAGGTTGAATGATCCTGATTCTTCAAATGGGTGCCTAAAAAGGCGGTGACGAAGTGTTGATTGACATTATTGATTTTGCGCTGGTCCCATGTGGCATCCGCGTAGCGGTAATACTCATCGATAGGAAGGCCTGGCGCTAGGGATTCCGCTGGCGGGGGATTCGGGGCCACATTGTGCCGTGCATCGATGTAGGTGAGCAGATAACGGTCTGCATTGATCGCCCCTTCATAAATCGCTTTGATGCCCTTTTCGTAGCCAGAGATGTCATCTTGACTCCCTGCAATAAAGAGGGTGGGTTTCTTCAATCCTTTTAGACCTTCGGCATCCCAGACACCGCGCGCCATACCCCAAGGGGCAAAAGCAACGATGGCTTTGATTCGGGGGTCGATGGATTTTTGATACTCGGCATTGCTAGCGGCTAAACTATTAATGGCGGTACTACCACCGGTCATTTGAACGAAGAAACCGGCCGCGCCATCGCTGTAGCCTGCTCCTCCAACATTCAAAACACCATAGCCTCCCATCGAATACCCAACGATACCCGTATTGTCGGCGTCTATAATTTCCGTTAGGGCATCGCCATTTAAGCCGGCCATTTCATTCAAAACGAACTTGATGTCTTTTGCGCGATTCAATAAGGTGCTGTGAAAAGCGTTCGCATCTTTAAAGGTCGAGTCGGTATGGTCAATGGACACGACCACATAGCCTTTTGAAGCCAGATTCTCTGTCAAATAGGTCATCAAATAACGCGACCCGACATAGCCATGGGAAACGATGACCAAAGGGAATTTCCCCACAGCTGATTTTGGTTTTGCATCACGTATGGCCCTTCCCTTAAAAGTAAACGGAACCAAAGGCCGTAACGAATCGCCACGGGTGCCCATCACTTCTTCATAGGTAACGGATGCCTCGGTGCCAGCTGCCACTTCCGCAGGATACCATATTTCAACGGTTAAGGGGCGATCGTATAAAGGATCTTTCCCTTCTTTCGAATTCAATATATCGACTTGATCTTTATGTACAAGATTCATGGTACGCACTCCGATAGTATGCTCCCCACGAGCGGAAAGTTCGGGTGCATCTGGGAGCTGATCCCCATATAAAAATTCATGCTGGGCGCTTAGTGTAGTGCCAGCGGATAGTACAAGTAATAAAATAAATAGGGTTTGAAACAAGTAGCCTTTTCTGCAGTTCATATTGGAGTTTTGAGTTAGGGAATCAAGATACGGAAATATTCTATTGTTGTCAGAAGTCAGTTGATGATTGACAGGTGACGGATGACGGCAGTTGGAATTTGGAATTTGGTGCTTGGCGCTGATTGATTGATTGATGCGTATAGCCCAAAGCGCCCTAAAGCGCCTTATACTCTTCTTCGATCACTTCGGCCCCATAAGTGCGTTCCAATCTTCGGATGGCAAAATGTGCTTGCGCCATGTTCTGAAAATGATGCATAAACGCCAAGTTAATCGATGCACCACCCGCGGCCCCCAAAATGGGAACGGCTTGCGCGACGAATTTTTCGGATACCTGAATACTGAAGCGAGAAGCGACGGTAGCGATAAATTGCATGATAGGATTCGCACTGCCGCGCAGCAATCCTTCCAAGGCCTTCGTGCCCCCTTTTACGCCAGAACTGACCGCAATTCGCGAGGCATAATAACCCGTTTCCAGTCCGTCATCGTGTTTGGACTTACCACCAAGGGCGAACACCTGCAGGCAGGCCAATTGGGTATCCAATTCCGAAATATCTTCCCCTTCACTTCGCGCGATATCCATGATAGAGCGCATCATGAGTTTGGTGGTCACACTGAGGTCGACGGCAAACGCCGTTGCCCCGAATGCCCCACCAAGGGCGCCCGAAGAAGTCACTAAAGCTTTATAGGTTTTATTCCACGGTGTAGTTTTGGCCCTGTGGTTTTTCATAGAAAAGAGATTGCTCTTTACCACCGTATGCAGCACCTTATAACTTAGTTGTTGTAACCACTCTTGCTGCTTTTTGGGCAAGAGGTTTATACCATCCTCGATTTTATTTCCAAACTTGTTCAAACCCACCATCGCCCAACCGATATCCTCCATTTTCTTCTTGGCATTATGAAGTATCAGTTCATCTTCAATAGAAAGGGTTGTTGTCTTCGGCATAGTTCTAAAATATACTATTAATTCAAGTAATAGGTAGCAAGTAGGTACTATTTGTTACAATGACACCTGCTTAGCTCCCCTCCTTGCCTAAGGAGGGGTGTCCGCCTTCGGCGGACGGCGTGGTTAAATTAGGAACACAAAAGATTGAATACAACTAAACTGTCATCTCGAGCGCCCCGAAGCTTCGGGGGAGAGCCAAGGAACACAAAAGATCGAAAACACCACTTATCTTGATTTAAATTCCAAATTCCAGAAGCCAGAAGCCAATTGCCATCCAAAAATGCGGCAGCACATAAATATTTTAATATCTTCCACCAAGTTTCCCTACTAAAACCTTGATGCGATGAACATATTTTCAAAACATATTCTACTTGCAATAATTGTTTTTTTCGGTTCGATCTTTAATCTGAGCTGTCAAAGTTCTGCCAATACTGCGGACATTGAGAAGTCCATTGACAAGATTTTCGCGGGATTTGATCATAGCAACATACCAGGTGCTGCGGTAGCGGTGATGCAAAATGACGAAATAGTTTTCAAAAAAGGCTATGGAAGTGCTAATTTGGAATATGACATTCCTGTTACGCCAAAAACGGTTTTTCATATCGCCTCGGTATCCAAGCAGTTTACGGTTTTTGCCTTGTTGCTGCTTGCTGAGGAAGGAATGCTATCCCTTGACGACCCCATTCAAAAGCACATTGCTGAAGTCCCTGATTTTGGTCAGGAAATCACTTTGCGACATTTGGCGACGCATACCAGCGGTATGCGTGATCAATGGGACTTGCTCAATCTTGCAGGATGGCGATGGGACGATGTTATTACCAAAGAACATATCTTAAAAATGGTGTCTAGGCAGGAAGAACTGAATTTTACCCCAGGGGAACAATACATGTATTGCAATACCGGCTTTACGCTATTGGCAGAAGTAGTGGCCCGCGTTTCCGGGAAATCGTTTGCCGAATTTACTAGAAAGCGCATATTTACACCTTTGAACATGACCAATTCGCAGTTTTATGATGACCATCAGCGGATTGTAAAAAATAGGGCATATTCATACTACCCATGGACTTTCGGTTATCAAAAAAGTGTTTTAAGTTACGCCAATGTCGGGGCCACAAGTTTATTTACCACCGTTGAAGATTTAAGCCTTTGGGCAATGAATTTCAAAACCTTAAAAGTGGGAAGTAAGGCTATTGTTGACCAAATGAATACCTTGGCCATACTCAATAACGGAGAAACTTTTGGCGGCGCTTATGGACAATTCGTTGGGCCGTATAAAGGCTTGCAGCAAATTCAGCATAGCGGAGGCGATGCCGGATATCGGTCCTATTTAGGGCGATTTCCCGATCAAGACTTTGCGGTATCCGTGTTTTCCAATAATGGATCTTCCAATCCGGCCGCTTTGGCCTTGCAGGTGGCCGATTTGTTTTTGAAAGATGCGTTTATTGAAGAACCTGAACCCATTAAGAAGGAAGAAAAAACGATCAGCTTAAATGAAACAGCACTAAAAGCCTTTGAAGGTCATTATTGGGATACCAAAGATGGGTATTCGAGAAAGATTCATGTAAAAGGGGGTAGTTTGCAATACGACTGGGGCAATGGCAACGTCACCGAATTAGCACCCCTGGACAAGAATACCTTTAAGATGCT
>JARFRH010000047.1 GCA_029287355.1 Maribacter sp.
GTTGTGAACGGTGTGCCATTCAATACAAGTACGAACGCAGAAAGCAACGTAAGTACTGGTAACGGCTCAGGCTCCGCCTCTAGTAGATTCCTTGATTTGGACCCCAATAACATTTCAAACGTCAGTATCTTAAAAGGGTTAAGTGCTACGGTTCTATATGGTGATGCAGGAAGAAATGGGGTTATTCTAATAACGACGAAAACCGGTAGTGCTTCGGAAGTAAGCAAGGGTTTTGAGGTAAGTTTCAGCCAAAATGTTTTTATCAATGAAATTTCAAGTCTACCCGATTATACAGATGTTTACGGCCAAGGAGGTGACAATAGTGTAAACGTTGGTTTCGTAGGTAACTGGGGAGGCCGGTTCGATGATAATATTAGCGTAAGACATCATTACAACCAACCCCAATTCGCCGTTCCTTTTCCAGAATATCAGGGGGTGAACGTGCCTTATCAGAATTTTAAAAACAATATCAAGGATTTTTTTAGACAAGGATTCGGAACCACCACTTCCTTAAATGCTTCAAAATCTACCGAAGATGTTTCGTATAATATCAACTTTGGCCATACCGATGAGGATGGCTATGTACCTGGAAATAATATTACCAGAACGAGTTTCGGATTAGGAGGTTCTGTACAATTGAGCAATAACTTTAGAATCAATGGTTCTTTTAATTATTCTACCAGTGGCTTTATAACACCACCAGTATCAGCGAGTAACGGTACTGGTAATTTTTCTGTTTTTACCCGCACGCTATTTATTCCACGTAATTTTGATTTGGCCGGTTTACCGTATCAAGATCCAATTACTGGTGGAAACATCTATTATAGAACGGATCAAGAGAATCCTAATTGGCTGGTAGACAACTCAAAAGAATCCATTGATGTCAATCGTTTTTATAATTCGGTCAGCACCATTTACGATTTCAATGACAAAATTTCATTGACCTATAGGTTAGGTTATGACAGCTATACTGAAAAACAGCAATTCTATATTAACAAAGGCGGGGTAAGTGCCTTGATAGCCCAACAAGGGTTTTTAAAAACCACCTCAGCAACAAATACTATTTGGGACCATAGTTTGATTTTGGGTCTGAACAACATTAGGTTCTCTGAAAAATTCGGTTTAAACGGCACATTTGGTCTAAATACTAATTCTGAGACCTACGATAAATTTGGTGTGGCCAGTACCGGTCAAGTAGTCTACAACTTTATCGATCATAACAATTTTACATCACAGAGCAACGCAGATCCTCTAGGAAGTTCATTGGATTTTATTCAAAAGGAAAACACCATTGGTCTATATGGTCAATTGGAGTTTGATTACTCCAACTACCTCTACCTTACATTAGCTGCTAGAAATGACTGGTCATCGACTATCGAACAAGCGAATAGGTCTTTGTTTTATCCAAGTGCCTCGTTGTCGATTATACCGACAACGGCGATACCTGATTTACAATCCGAGTTTTTAAACTTCCTAAAATTTCGATTTGGATACGGCACCTCGGCCGGGTTTCCATCGCCCTACAATACTAGACCTATTTTGGCGTTGGGTACCGCCCAGTTCACAGATGGTGGTGGCAGGGTAATAAACGTAAACTCAAGTGGTGGATTAAGTTCCGGTCTGGATATTTTTCCAAACCCAGATCTGAAAGCTGAACTGCATAGGGAATTCGAAGTGGGCATGGAGGCCAATTTTTGGAAAAATAGGGTCAATCTAGAGGTCAGCCTTTATAAAAGGGACTCAAAGGATCAAATTCTGGGAAAAATCTTAGATCCCTCGACCGGATATGATAGAACGACCATCAATGCCGGAAAAATAAATAGTGAGGGTATAGAAGTTGATTTAGGGTTTTCGCCATTTAGGGGCAAAGAAGGTTTTCAATGGAATTCTAATCTAGTCTTCTCCGCTTCCCAAAACGAAGTAATCGATTTACCCGGCGGGGACGATGTTTTTATTGCAGGATTCTCGAATTTAGGAAACTATGCCGTTGAAGGTCAACCACTTGGCGTTATAAAAGGAAGTTATGCGGTTAGGGACGAGCAGGGCAATTATTTGATAGACCCGACTACAGGAAATATAATCGATAGTCAAGCAATCGGATTGGATGATGAAATTATAGGAGACCCCAACCCTGATTGGAAATTGACATCCGGCAATACGTTTTCATACAAAGGTGTTAGTCTATCCGCTCAGGTAGAATATACCCATGGCGGTGATTTTTCCTCAAATACTATTCCCAACCTTCTTAGAAGAGGCGTGACCAAGGATACTGAAGATAGGGAAGGTTCCATAATTATTCCTGGATTCTATGCAGACCCTAATACGGGGGTTCCACTAGTGGATGCCTCTGGAAATCAAATTCCGAATACGGTACAGCAAGGAACCAATGAGGTCTATTTCTTAAACTTCTTAGATCCAGGAGACCAAGGGATATTCGATGGCTCTGTAGTTCGTTTAAGGGAAATCGCTTTGACCTATGCGCTACCTGCTAAATTTTTAGAAAGAACACCTTTGGGTTCCCTATCATTTTCTATAAATGGCCAAAACCTCTGGTTCTGGGCACCCAATGTGCCAAAGTATACCAATTTTGACCCCGAAACAATCAGCACGGGCGTTGGAAATGGTTCTGGACTGGACTTACAGACCGCGCCAACCTCAAAAAAATATGGATTAAGTATCAAGGCAACTTTTTAAAAGCTAACGAAAAAGACAAAAAATGAAAACGATAAAAAATAGAATTAAGACGATATACCTTCTTGTGTTGGTCAGTTTCATCGGCTGTGAAACCGCTGACCTGAATCAATTGAATGACCCTAGTAATCTGACACCCAGTAGTGCGGATCCAGAGTTATTATTAAACAATGTTCAATTACAATTCGTAAATGCCATCGCCTATAATGAAGATAACGAAGACGGAATAAGTACGAGAGCTGCTGAATTTGTAAGGATGCAACATTTATTCGGTGCCTATGCTGGTCCATTCTCATTGACCTCCGGTGCCTTAGACGATGATTGGACCAACCTTTACCGAGAAACCTTACAGGATATAAATACGCTACTTCCTCTAGCAGAGGAAAGAGACCTACAGGGCTTTATCGGAGTTGCTAAAATCATTCAGGCATATGCCTATGTGACCCTAGTAGATACTTGGGGCGATGTGCCCTACACAGAAGCTTTGTTAGGCAATGAAAATGCTAACCCGAAGGTTGACGACGGACAAGCAATCTATAATGATATGCTTGTCGTAATCGATGAAGGTATCGCCGCCATCAATTCTCCAAATGCCGTGATGCCCAATGATCTATTCTATGGAGGTGATAAGGCAAAATGGACGAAAATGGCCAGAACATTGAAATTCAAAATGTATGCCCAAATGCGACTTGTAGGTGATTTCAGTGGTGAAATCAACACACTAATAAGTGACGGATTGATCTCCACAGCTGAAGATGATTTTGTTTTTCAATATTCTACGGTAGCGAGTTCAACTGGAGAGAGCAGGCATCCGTATTATGCGTTATCCTATGATGCCGATGGTTCAGACGACTATATGACCAGTTATTATGTAAATCTTCTAAAAGCGGACAAAGGTTTTGAAGACCCGCGATTACGCTACTATTTCTATCGACAAGAACCGTCGGCACCTACAGGCGATGACTTGCCCTGTGAAGGTGAAGCTGGATTCAATTTCTGTTATTTGGGAGATTTCTATTGGACGCGTGACCACGGTGACGATGATGGTGTTCCACCGGATGGAACTAAAAGAACCACTTATGGTCTTTACCCAATAGGAGGTGCTTTCGATGCCGATAATTTTGCCACGGTAGTCGTCAACCCTGGAGCAAACGGAGCTGGCATATTTCCATTTCTATTATCATCCTATGTAAAATTCCTTCAGGCTGAATCCGCATTAATGATCGGTACAATCGGTGATCCAAAAGCCCTGTTAGAAAGTGCTATTCGAGAGTCAATGAAAAAAGTGCTCAACTTTATTCCTGCGCAGGTGGATGCAACTTTTGCCGCTACACAAGACGATGTTGACACTTACCTGAGCTTTGTGATGGACCAATATGATTCCGCTACTTCCAATACAGAAAAGTTAGATATTATCATGAAGGAGTACTATATAGCCTTATGGGGCAATGGTCTTGAAGCCTGGAACAACTATAGAAGAACGAGTATGCCCAGTGATCTATCCCCTCATGTGAAAACCGCGGGAGAATTTCCAAGAACCATGTTATACCCTGCAACAGTTGTGAATACGAATGCCAATATTAGTCAACAACCTGTTACAACAAAGGTATTCTGGGATACGAACCCAGACAATCTACAATAACCTAAAAAAATAAGAATGAAAAACATAAAAATAGATTCGATAAGAAACTACCTGACCCCATTAATCCTAATCGTTTTAATTGGGACGGGTTTATCTTCCTGCGAAGATGAGGCTAAGAACAATTTTGACGAGTTCTCCAAATCAGGTGCTTTCGTCCGATTTGAAGAACCATTTCCCACAGTCGTAGACGTCAGTAGTCTAGATCAGATTCCAGATGTTGCCATAACAGCTGTAATAGAGAACCCTAATAACTCTGTAGCCAATTATGCTATAAGTGTGGGTGCAACAATATCCGGTGTTGTTATTGACCAAGCCCCTCTTATCAATGACCTAACTTCCTTTCCGGCCACGGTTACGCTAACCATGACGGACATCGCCAATGCGCTTGGCCTTGATACTGCGGACGTAGGCTTTGGAGACACTTTTGAATTTGTGGGAACAGCGACCAATGATCAGGGAACCGTATATACTGCGGAAAGACAAAGCTTCGATCGGGATACAAAAGTTGTTACAGGAGGTAATAATTCAGCTGATCTAATCGACGAGCTCGGTTATCGAAATGCCTTCGAGTTTGGTTTTGCGATACCATGCCCACCCGAAACTGGAAATATAGCAGGGGATTGGATATTCGAGATGCAAGATCTGTACGGCGACGGATGGGACAATGCTTTCGTCACTGTAGATATCGATGGTACCACTACGGATTACACCATAGCGGCAGGTTCTGCAGCGACACATATTGTATCTGTACCCACGGGCACCACCAGAATGGTTGTTTCCTATACGGCAGGAGCTTTTGAGGAGGAACATGTCTATACCGTTCAAAAACCGGATGGCACGCTCTTAGGACCTTTTGGACCCAATCCGCCTCTCTGTATAAACTAATAGCTAAAGAAAATAGGGCGTCAATATGGCGCCCTTTTTTTTTAATTCACTTTGGTATACAAACCGTCAAAGAGCACATTTACAACTTTTCCTTCTCTCAATATTTCCCAAAGTTGGCGAACCGTTCGATCTTCGTTGATTGTCCAAGTAATTCGATTGATATACTCATTGCCATCAGTATGTGTAAACACATCTGAAGAAAGAATCATCTGATTGCCCTTGCGATTTCCTTTTAGTTTCAGATAGGTGCCTTGATTATCTACCCACAGTTGTTCCCATTGCTTGGATTGGGAGTTGAAAAAATTTGTGCTGGTACCTGTGCTCCCGCTAGTGCCGATCCAGTTCTCTTGCAACATACAGTCATCCTGCAACTTTTCGATACGATTTGTCCCTACTTTGGCACCAGCCCTATCGGTAACATTCCAAGATCCTATCCAAAAATCAAAGGCGGCGTGGTTTTCGGTGCAACAAAAGCAATTTGTTGCCTGCCCATACATGAAGGTGCTTAAAAAGAAAAGTATTGAAATAAAAAAAAACTGTAGCGTTTTCATATCCGTTCAAACTGAGGAAAGCGTACCCTTATCTTCTTTTATTGCCTTTTGAACCAGCATAGACTCCCAGCTAATGTCCGAAACAAAATTGACGACAAGCCTATTGAATATCTCCGGTTGCTCGATATTTACAACATGGCCACAGTGTTCTATTAACAGTAGACTAGAATTTTCATGCTTTTGAACCACCTTTCTTACTGATGGTAAAAAAAGATAGTCTTCTCCTCCCATAACGAACAAAGTGGGAATTTTGATATCCTTTGATCTGAATAAACGCAACAACGGGTTGATGTCAGAGGCTAATTTAAACCATCTGAGGAATTCCTTTTGGCATAGTTTTTTGGCCTCCCGAACAAAAAGCAGTCTCGACTCTCTATGATTACTATGGGGCATTATGATAAAAGCAAAAAATCGGTATAACCATAAATAGGGCACCACCGATTTAAAAATATTCCCTACCCCCATCAGCACTTGTGATCTGAAATTCAATTTCATAATGGCGCCGCCCATCACCAAGCTCTCCACTTTTTCAGGGTGCTTTTCGGCTAGATTCCTTATCAGAATAGTACCAAGGGAAATACCAACAAAATGCGATTTTTTGATTTTGAGATGGTCGATCACTTCGACAATATCATTGGTAATCGTATCAAAAGTATAGCGCTTTTTTAAAGCGTCTTTTAATGCCGGTTCGGAGTTTCCATGACCCCTTAAATCGAGAAGGAGTACATTGAAATGTTTTCGGAATTCACGAACTTGTTTATGCCAAATAGATGAACTTCCCCCCGCGCCATGGACGAAAGTCACCCAGACTTTTGAATCTTGATGAAGATATGTAGTATAGTTCAGCAAAGTGTTCTCTCGTACCAATTAGGGTAACATTGCAATGTATTAAAACTTTTTAGAGGCCCATGCGCTTTAACGGATTATTTAACACAAAGTTCTATTTCTGTATTATCTCTTGATTAAGATATCCGTAAGAAATTATTAAAAGAACTGATTTATTGACAAACATGACGATCTTAAACATCCAAAAAATCATTTCGAGCGTATATTTACCAGAACTTATTTATAAGACTATGGAAAATCAATATTGTAGAGTAGGAACTGTTACCCCGATCGCGGCTAATAGAAACATGATTCATCTTTTAGAATACCAATACCAAAACTTTTTGGAAAAAGCATCAGATATCAATGACGCTAATTTGGTAGCATTTTTCGAGCTAAAAGCCTCTAAAATTAAAAGAGTACTAGAGAATTTGGTCTAGTTCCGATTAAGATCGTCAAGTGCCCCTAACATCTTTACTTGAATTCTTTTAGCACTCTCCGCAGCGGCCTTCGCAAAATCAGTCTCCTTTGATGCATAGATAATTCCTCTTGAGGAATTTATCAGTAGTCCCACTTGATTTGTCATACCATATCGACATACCTCTTCGAGACTTCCTCCTTGAGCTCCAACACCAGGTACGAGCAAAAAGCTATTGGGAATTATTTTTCGTATTTCCGATAAATATGCTGCTTTCGTAGCTCCGACCACGTACATCAGGTTTTGGGCATTCTCGTAGGTTCGAGATGTTTCTAATACTTCTTTGTACAATTCTTGACCATTTACTTTTTTTGTCTGAAAGTCGAAAGCACCCACATTGGAAGTCAGCGCCAAAAGAATAGTATGCTTATTCTGAAATGCCAAAAAGGGCTCGATTGAATCTTTGCCCATATACGGAGCGATCGTTATGGAATCAAACTCTAAATCTTCGAAAAATGCCTTAGCATATCGCGTAGATGTGTTTCCGATATCACCCCTTTTAGCATCCGCTATTGTAAATATTTCCGGGTGTTTTGAATTTAAGTATCGAATTGTTTTTTCCAAAGCCTGCCATCCTTTGATTCCGTAAGCCTCATAAAAAGCTATATTGGGTTTATAGGCAACACATAAATGGTGAGTAGCATCGATTATGGCTTTGTTAAAAGCGAAAATAGGATCTTCTTCTTCCCGCAAATGAGAAGGAATTTTTTCCAAATCGGTATCCAATCCAATACAGAGGAATGATTTTTTCTTATGGATTTGTTCTACTAACGCTTCTGTAGTCATTCAATAATAATTAGAAGGTTTCGGAGGCTTCCTTCAACTTCTCTGTATTCTCAACAACGCGAAGTTCTTCGACTATTTTTTGAATATCGCCATTGATAATATTCTGCAAATCATAAAGGGTAAGTCCGATACGGTGATCCGTCACTCTACCTTGAGCATAGTTATACGTTCTAATCTTCGCTGAACGGTCACCACTACTTACTTGGGAGTTTCGCTTCGCAGCATCCGCCTCCTGTTTTTTGGCAAGTTCCATATCATATAGGCGCGAACGCAATACCCGAAAAGCCTTGTCCTTGTTTTTATGCTGTGATTTTTGGTCTTGGCATTGCGCAACCAATCCGGTTGGAATATGTGTTAAACGAACCGCGGAATAAGTCGTGTTTACCGATTGTCCACCAGGGCCTGAAGAACAGAAAAAGTCAATACGCACATCTTTTGGATCTATTTGAACATCAAAGTCTTCAGCTTCAGGAAGTACCATCACAGTTGCGGCACTTGTGTGAACGCGGCCCTGTGTTTCCGTTTGTGGTACGCGTTGTACGCGATGTACGCCAGCTTCGAATTTTAGCGTTCCGTAGACATCCTTGCCACTAACTTCAAATTGAATTTCTTTGTACCCCCCACTTGTACCTTCACTTAAGTCGATCACATTGGTTTTCCAACCTCTTGATTCGCAATATTTTGTATACATACGGAATAGATCGCCTGCGAAAATACTAGCCTCATCACCACCAGTTCCTGCTCGAATCTCCATGACCACATCCTTGCCATCTTCAGGGTCTTTCGGGATCAACATCAACTTGATTTCTTCCTCCAATTTTGGAATTCCTTCCTTTGCCTCTTCCAACTGCATTTTAGCCATTTCAACCATTTCTGGGTCACTGCCATCAGCAATAATTTCTTGGGCCTCTTCAATATTATTTGTTAATTCCAAGTACTGATCCCGCTTGGCAACAAGTTCTTTAAGGTCACTATATTCTTTGGTCAATTGCACATAACGCTTCTGATCTGTGATAATATCAGGCTGAATAATCAGGTCGGAAACCTCATCAAAACGTTGTTTTACTATGTTTAATTTGTCTATCATAATAGGACGTCAATTCGAAAAGCGAATTTACAATTTTTTTAGAGGTAATTCCGGACTTTGATTATGGATATCGGAAAGGATAAATTAGGGCTTAATTATGGTAAGCGAACAATGGCTTATTACAAAAAGATCTGGGTATGTGATATATGCAGTTCAATTTCAATCAAACAATATTCCATTGCTCTTATGCACATTGTTTTCACTATCGAATAGGATGACCTCTGTGCCTCCCAGTTGATTTATTAGAGAGAGGCCGGCATCCTTTCCCATTATAAAAACGGAAGTGGCCAAAGCATCGCATAATTCCGCACCTTTTGCAAAAATAGAGACCTGTGTAATACCAGAAGATGGATAGCCCGTTCTAGGGTCTATGATATGGGAATAGCGTTTTCCATTGAAGGAGACATACTTCTCATAATTCCCCGAGGTGGCTACTGAAGATTCTACTACCGGCAGCCAAGAGACAATTTTATCCTTACTTAAGGGGTTCACGATACCGATGATCCATTTTTTTCCACTGACATCCGTACCCCATGTAGTAAGGTCACCAGCCGCATTGATAATTCCGCCCACCACTTGTTTGGATACTAAAAGTTCTTTTGCCTTATCAGCGGCATACCCCTTGCCAATGGCTCCAAACGAAATTTTCATACCCTTTTGCCTCAAGTAGACCGTTTGATTTTCACTGTTAAGGATGATTTTTTTGTATCCAACTTTAGAGACCGAATTCTTTATTTCGGCTTCATTGGGCATTTTTTTCATCGTACCGTCGAACTTCCAAATTTTGTCCATTGAGGAATATGAAATATCGAAAGCCCCATCGGTCAGTTCAGAAATCTGTTTTGACCTTTCGATAAGTTTGAAAAGTTCGTGACTTACTTTGACAGGTTTTATTCCCGCATTTCTATTGATCAATGCCGTTTCGGAGTTTTCATCCCAAGCGGAAATCATTTTTTCAATACGCGTAATCTCCGCCACCGCCTCTTCGATATTGATATAGCCTAACGCCTCATCTACCGCCACAACGGAAATATCAAAACGACTTCCCATCAATTTCATAGTCCTTTTAACCGTAACGTACTTGCTTTCCTGCGAGAAGCTCGAAATGGTAAGCAATCCGAAAAAGACCGAAATGAAAAATTTCACTTTATGGAAGCGTTTAATAGTGATATGTATGCTGTTGGAGTTGTCTTTTTATATCCCGTAGTACCTAATACCTTTTCGTCGGCGTTCAAAATGACAACTAAAGGAAAATGGCCTTTCGGATTGAACTTGTCCGCTAATTGATTATTTTGACGTATCAATTCCTTAGATAAGGTATTGTTTTTCTTTCGAGGAAAATCTGCGCGATATAACACGTAGTTATCTTTGGAATACGATTTGAAATTTTCGGATTGCCAGATTGAGCGATCAAGTTTTATACAAGGTGCACACCAATCAGAACCAGAAAAAACAAGGATCAACGGTCTATCGTTTTGCTTTGCGCAAGCCAAGGCTTCAGCGTAAGTAGGTTGCCAGTCTTGGGAGAACACTACGGCTGAAAAAAGAAATAGGGCGAGGGAAATTATCTTTTTCAATTCGTTTATATTAAAAACTAGGATTCGAATACACGAAGAATATCTCCATTCAATTCTGTATTGTAGACCTTTAGTGCTTTGGCCGCGTTGCCATCAACCTGATTTATAGGGGATCCATTCTGTTCAAAACGAGAACCATGAACATCACAATAAAAAATACCACCTTCATTAGCCACAAAGCGAACTTGATCATAAGCTTCATGACTGCATACTTGACTCGCGGCAACGAATTCACCTTCTAGGTTCTTTACGACAACAACTAGATTTTTAAGAATAAAACCCCCATTATTAGCCAATTTTGAAGCCTCGGACGAAGTCAAATCAATTGTAAAATCAACTCCTGTAGGCTCTTCAACAATGTTTCCTGGGGTATTGGCCTCATCATTTGAACATACTTGAAGACTTGGGAATGTCAGGGCAAATGCCGCACCGGCAACTATGCTCTTTAATAACTGCTTTCTTTCCATAGCATTGGTATTTACTATACAAAACGCAATTTTAGGGCTAATCGTATGCTTTAATACTGGTATGTACCGAACTCACTCTGAATCGTGAGTTTTTTGGAAGGGTTCTCCTCTACCCGGCCAATAATTCTGCCTTCGACATTAAAACGCTGAGCAATGGCTATCAAATCTTCCGCAACAGCCTCCTCCACATAGAATTCGAGTCGATGGCCACAGTTGAAAACTTGGTACATTTCTTTCCAATCAGTACCCGATTGTTCTTGAATCAATTTAAACAAAGGTGGTATGGGAAAGAGGTTGTTTTTGATGACATGGAATTGGTCAATAAAATGGAGTATTTTGGTTTGAGCGCCTCCACTGCAATGTACCATGCCATGTATGGAATTGGCATCGTATTTTTCTAAAATCTTCTTGACAATAGGAGCATAAGTACGTGTTGGGGATAGCACTAGTTTACCCGCATCCAATGGGGAGTTTTCCACTGCATCGGTCAATTTGGTTTTTCCGGAATACACCAATTCATCTGGCACGGCCGCATCAAAGCTCTCAGGATATGTTTTAGCCAAATATTTTGAAAAAACATCATGCCGCGCAGAGGTAAGACCATTACTGCCCATACCCCCGTTGTATTCTTTTTCATAAGTGGCCTGACCATGAGAAGCCAGCCCCACAATAACATCTCCGGCTTTTATGTTTGCATTGTCAATGACATTACTCCGTTTTAAACGCGCTGTCACGGTAGAGTCTACAATAATAGTGCGCACCAAATCACCGACATCGGCAGTTTCACCACCAGTAGAATGAATTGTTATGCCGTGGGTTGCCAAATCCGTAATCAGTTCTTCAGTACCATTTATGATTGCTGATATCACCTCCCCGGGAATCAAGTTCTTATTTCTGCCAATCGTTGAAGATAGCATGATGTTATCTGTCGCCCCGACACAAATCAGATCATCGATATTCATGATGAGTGCATCTTGCGCAATACCCTTCCATACTGATATATCCCCTGTTTCCTTCCAGTACATGTAGGCCAAGGAGGATTTTGTACCCGCCCCATCTGCGTGCATAATCAAACAATAGTCGTCATCGTTGGTCAAATAATCTGGGACTATTTTACAAAAAGCCTTAGGAAAAAGGCCTTTATCGATATTCTTAATGGCGTTGTGAACGTCTTCCTTGGAGGCTGAAACTCCTCGCTGGTTGTATCTCTCACTATGGGTTGAACTCATTGAATACTGTTTGTGACAAAAATAAACGAATAAGTGAAAAGGTTGAATCCTTTCTAGAATTATATATAAAAAAATCCCCTTCTAGAAAGAAAGGGGTTCATTGGTACAGATGGGTTTGTTATATTATTCCCAATTGGGCATAAAAGCATTCGTAAATAAAGCCTCATTCCGAGCCTCACCGGTAATTTCATCATTTTGAGCGGTTCGATATATTTTGCGCTCCGATATGCCATCATTAGAGGTGTTCACGAATATGATTGATCCGTCATCAGGAGAATATTTCGCATCCAAATCATTGGTGCCCGGGGTTTTGGATGTTAGAACTTCAGTGGCCGTATCCGTAGTGAGGTCATATTCAAATATGCGAGAATCCAATTGTAGATATTCAATGTTTTCGATACCAGTAATGTATCTAGTATAGAGCACTTTATTCCCGTCAATTGAGAAATCGAGGCCTCCAAGAGCACCAGACTGATTCTCAATCACTACCTCTTCAGCACCCGAAACCAAGTCGACTACGATAATGCGCGCAGCATACCCATCTGCCTTATTGGTCTTGATTGCAATAAGTTCATTTGTTGGGTTTACAGCTACCTCTGAAATCAAAACGGTATCTGCAGCCTGATAGACCAACTGGTTGCCAGAACCATCTTGATTTATGGAATACAGCTTATTGAAATTAGGATAATATAGTTTTGCCCCATTATCAAACCAGCTATATTCCAATTCTGATTGTTTAAACCCTGCTATCGGAATGGCACTAGTCACCTGGATAAGATCGGTACCGTCTGTATTCATGCTAAATATATGTGTTGCGCCTCCCAAAGATCTCAAGAAAGCGATTTTTTCAGTAGTGTTGTTTTTCTTTGGGCGATAGCTATTTTTGTCGTTACCTGTTAACTGAAGTTCATTGTTATTTGTGGATGCCTCCTCCTAAAGAATATCATAGGGTCAAAATCAACAGACCTGATAGGATCAGGCAAAAACACTCGTATGATAAATTCGTAAGATAATGTGGGGTTATCTATTCAAATTCAAATAAAAAGGGAAATTTTATTGACCACAATTAGAACATCGATTACAGTTTTTGTAAAGGATTTTTTATAATCGCAATCGAAACAGGGGGAGATAATAGTCTGCTTCACTCGTAGGCACCAAATTTGAGTTTAACACGAATTAGAAATATTATACTTATCATATAAAATGTCAAAAATTCGATGAAACGCACTTTTTATTGCTGAATTACCTGTTTTTTAACAGGATACCATGAGTTATGTTAAAAACTTCTTATTCTTGCATTATTTTGTAGGCAGTTAGGGTCAAGGTGTTAGAGGATCCTGATATTCCAAACAACCTACAATTGCGTCACGTTTCGTTTAAGACGAAGCAGGGCGGGTATACAGAAGTATCATTCACGATAACATGAAAATTTCATGTTTATGAGTACTTATTTCAAAAACAAAAGTTCTCTATACTTCGTCAATGCCCAGTATTGATCCTCTACCAATTGTTCTAATTTATCGCAGTCATAGCGGATT
>JARFRH010000093.1 GCA_029287355.1 Maribacter sp.
CGTAATTACTGGATTCTAAAAAATAAACGGTATGCAGAACCTTTTTATTTGGTATACACCAAGTAAAAAGGTTCTGCATATTCTACACCCACCATATTCCCAAAATATTTTGCTGAATTGCGTATTCCCTCTGTACTACGTGGGTGTGGATAGTCACGGATTTCAGTGGTATACTTCGACATTGCGGTAAGCTTATCATCGATAGTCAATGAAATGTCTACAAAAACATTGGGATTAAAAGGCTGTTTTTTGAGTAGATTTCCCCATTCCGTTGACGAATTCACATAGTACGAGAGCAAGTGCTTTACATGTTGTCCGGGGTAGGGTCTACAAGCTACTAGGGTACTTTCAAATAGCTCGTTATGATCTTTATTGATATCTGTTCTATCTTGCACGAATATAGTATCGTAACCTCCTGAAGAAATGATTTTGCCCAAAGCGATATTTTTGTCAACATGAGCGATGGTATCCAAACGCATATCCGGAAAGTCAGCTCTTGGAAGGACCGTTGAACCCAATATATCGTTTGCTTCCTTGGCTTCCCCGAATTTGTCTTCCAAAATAGCATCATTATTAAAATATTGCGTGCTGCTGCCGTCTGTGAATATCAGCACATCTACTTGCTTCCCCATTTGCACCAATTTGGGGATGGTACCCCCTACACCCAGAATTTCATCATCTGGATGGGCCGCAATGACCAGTATTTTTTTAAATAATTCTAACATTAGCTAAGCTTTTGTTTTAAGTTATACAGTTCATCTTCAATGTTGAAGCCCAATTTATCGCCGAGCTTGAAGAATTTTGAATCTAAGTTACGCCCTTTCGAGTCCGTTGGCTTATTCAACCATAGGTTGCCATCCGAAAATTGCACAAGAATACCTTCCTTACTTTTCTTTAAAATCTGACCAACGGTTCCTGAATGGGTTTTTTCAGCATCAAATGCAACGCGCCAAAAGACTATTTTTTCATCTTTATAATAGCAATATGCACCAGGGTAGGGCTGTGACACCGCACGAATCAACCTTTCGGTCTCCGCTATTGAATTATTAAAGTCTATAAAACCATCCGAGGGTGTTCGTTTTCCTCTTACCGTAACATTTTCTTCTGACTGTGTTGTGAGATTCAAGGCCCTATTTTGGATTATGGTTTCGTAGATTTCTTGAAACCCGTAGCCAAGCTCTCGCGCTACGGTATCATAGAGGTCTTTCACATAGGTGCCTGAAGGAATATCGAACTCCCTTTGAAAAATGAGATGCCCTGTGTCAACACCCGTATCTATTTTGAAAAAACTAAGGGCCGATTTATTCAAGTCTTCCAATATTGTCCAGGGCAAAGGTGCTCTGCCTCGTCCATGTGGCAATTTCGTCGGATGGGTGCCCACCACGAATTTGGAAAAGCAGGCAATTAACTCTTCTTTGAAAATCTGACTCCAACCCAGCGTAAAAAGATAATCAGGTCCAATGGTTTTTAGTTGTGCTATTGTTTCCGATGAATTTACATTGGTAGTGTCAATAACCTTTATTCCGTGCGTATTACAAAATTCATGAAGGTCGTAATAGTCCGATACATTTTTAGAATACCCACTGGGCAAGGTTATCAAGGTATGAATAGTGCAATTTTTCTCAATCAAGTATTTTAAGCAATCGTAAGATTCCAAATTGGAACCAATACAACATATTTTAGCTTCAATAGTCGAGCTCATCACTAATTGGGTTTTTCATTTGGGGAACCACTCGATTTCATCGGTGATTTGAATCCATTATCCAATGCAATTTTAATCATTTAAAATGTAACGAAATAGGAATGAAATTGTTATTTACGTGATGCTTATTTCTTTGAAAGAAGAAATAAAAGCTTGTGGCATCCTAAATTTTTCGAAGTATTTATGTGTATCATAGTGCATGTTAAGTCCGTTATCGATAAGACCTATGGTCTGCCAACCCCTATTATTGGGGCTTATGAAATCTTTTCGCAAGTTGTCTGCGATGTAGAGATAAGAATGATTTTCGAAAGCCTTTTCTACGGCAATATAATTATTTTCATGAGGTTTTTCGGTTCCGATTTCTTCGGATATGATGATGATATCGATCAATTGTGTCAAGCCAAGCGCCGCCAATTTTGCCCTTTGTGTACTGCTCCTTCCATCCGTTATGACACCTAGGTTTCCGTTTTTTGCCTTAATATCATAAATGGTGTCCAATACCCCCTCAAAAAGGTGTATCACAGGTTTGTGCCTCCGGTATTGTTGTAATAGTCCTGTTTTCTCAACACCATATTTTGAAGCTACAAATTCGAAAACATCTTCTTTGGACCGAAACAAGGAATACATCCGGCAAAAAAGGGATTGCCAATCATCTGGCTGTAATGCTTTTGCAATTTCCGCATAAGCCGAGCGAAGATATTCCATCTCATTATAGAGCGTATCGTCAAGATCGAAAACAATTACAGACCTATCATCAACCTTTATATCCATGTACTAAAATTTCATCATCGTAACGAATCATAAGTAATTCATCTTCCCAGCAATCGAAATTTTCTGCTACCGATTGCCCTAAAATGTATTCATCGATAATCCATTTAGGGAAATTAGCCCCGGCTAAATAGGATAAAGGATACCCTCCACCAAATCGAGGGTTGAT
>JARFRH010000097.1 GCA_029287355.1 Maribacter sp.
CTGTTTTTTACCAAAAGAATTATGCTTCCATATAATCGGTTGAATAAAATAATGGCTGATATGGAAACAATAATAGCAAAGGATTATCCTGATGTCGAGCTTAAGGAATACAAACCATTTTAAGGAATTGATAAAAAAACGAACTGCTAACTTAAGCCGTATATAATTTATTGCTAGTTATATTTCTATTCGTGATTTATTTGCTAACTTTAGTCCTTAAACACCCAACGACACGAGCGTAGCGAACTGGCGAAGACAATTATTAAAACGACCTGATTTTTGTTCAACATTTTGGAACAAAATGATGCTAAACAAAAACGAGGTTGAGAAAATAAGCAGCAAAGCTAAATCATACACTAGACCCTTGTGTTTCATTCATGACTCAAAAAAATTAAAATATGAGAAATTACTTTTTATTGCTAACTGGTTGGACCTTGTTGCTATTTGCCTGTGGAAAATCGGGCAATGAAGAACCTCCCAAAGTTGAAGCACAGCCGAAGGGATCTGTACTACCTTTTCCAACGCCCACTTCTGCATCGACTTATGGGGAGACAATCTACGAAAGCGAACATAAACGAAGAGCAATACCAAAACACCTAACCGATGATGCCCCTAATATTGTGATAGTGCTGATGGATGATGTCGGTTTCGGTTCGGCCTCTACTTTTGGTGGTGAAGTCAATACGCCTACCTTGTCTCGAGTATTAGAAAATGGTATTGCTTATACTGAATTTCATACCACAGCAATTTGCTCACCAACAAGGGCTGCTTTACTCACAGGTAGAAATCATACCAGAGTAGGAAACGGAACCATTGCAGAACGTGCTGTAGATTGGGATGGATATACAGGCATCATTCCTAAAGAGGCTGCTACCGTAGCTGAGGTACTTAAAAACTATGGATACAATACCGCCGCTTTAGGCAAATGGCATAATACACCTGCCAACCAAACAACCTCAGCAGGTCCTTTTGATTATTGGCCGGTTAATTATGGCTTTCAGCATTTTTATGGATTCTTAGGAGGCGAAACAAGTCAATGGGAACCAGCTTTAATTAACGATTTCACACCGGTAAGTGCACCACATGGAGAAGATTACCATTTAAGTACCGATTTAGCAGACCACGCTATTGAATGGCTTCAAAACCATAAGGCCTTTACGCCGGACAAGCCTTTCTTACTCTATTTTGCCCCAGGGGCTGGTCATGGACCCCATCATATATTTCCAGAATGGGCAGATAAATATAAAGGTAAGTTTGACGATGGCTGGGATACGTATAGAGAACGTGTGTATAAAAGGCAAAAGGAAATGGGATGGATTCCTGAAAACACCGAGTTAACACCAAGGAGCGATACCCAAGCCTCCTGGGAGTCTATACCAGAATCTGAAAGACCCTTTCAACGCAGGCTGATGGAAGTGTTTGCAGGTTTTGTAGAGCATGCAGATGTAGAAGTTGGTCGAGTGTATGATGCCATTGACGATCTTGGGGAAAAGGACAATACCATCTTCATTTACATATGGGGCGATAATGGCAGTAGCGCTGAAGGACAAAATGGTAGTATCAGCGAATTATTAGCTCAAAACCTGATTCCAAATACCATCAAACAGCAAATTTCTGCTTTGGATAAAATAGGAGGCTTGGATGCTCTCGGTGGTCATATTACTGAAAATATGTATCATGCCAGCTGGGCCTGGGCTGGAAACACACCATTCCGCTATACCAAGTTAATTGCCTCCCATTTTGGTGGTACTCGAAACCCTATGGTCATCAGCTGGCCAGATGGAATTCAGCCTGATAAAACTCCAAGATCACAGTTTCATCATGTTAATGACATTGTGCCAACTATATATGATATCCTCGGCATCACCCCTCCTAAGGTGGTCAACGGGTTTGAGCAAATGCCTCTGGATGGGATAAGCATGAAATATACTTTTGCCGATGGCAATGCTTCCCCTGCTGACAAGGTCCAATTTTTTGACAATAATGGGAGCCGAGGGATTTATAGTGATGGTTGGTATGCCTGCACTTTCGGACCGTTTATGCCATGGATTCCTGGAGGCGGACCAGGTCTTAAAACTTGGAATCCAAAAGAGGATGTTTGGGAGTTATACAACCTCGATGAGGACTTTTCCCAAGCCAATGATGTAGCGGCAGAATATCCTGAAAAGCTGGAAGAATTAAAGGCATTATTCCTTGAAGAAGCTAAGGATAATAAAGATTTACCAATTGGTGCAGGAAACTGGCTCCGCCTTCATCCCGAAGACATGCTGTCTTCTCCCTATACAAGTTGGAATTTTACCCAAAGCACAAGACGAATGCCAGAATTTTCGGCTCCCGGTTTGGGAAAAAGAAATAACACCGTAACTATAGATTTAGAAGTGCCCGAAAACGCTAATGGCGTTTTATATGCGCTGGGTGGCTCAGGTGCCGGACTCAGCTTATTTATGAAAAATGGAAGGCTTACCTATGAATACAATATGTTTCTAATCGAAAACTATTCTGCCACCACTGGTAAAATCCCGGCGGGCGAACACCAGATAGTCATTAAAACTGAGTTAGAAAGCCCAGGTGCTCCGGCAGTGGTAACCTTATCGATAGACGGAAAAGAAGCTGCGGTATGTCAAGTAAAACGGACGGTACCGTTAGCTTTTAGCGCCACTGAAACTTTTGATGTGGGGGTCGATTTGGGGGCTCCTGTGTCTTTAACCTATCGCGACCAAGCTCCGTTCGAATATAATGGGGTTATTAATTCTGTAAAAGTTGAAATGCAATAAATTAATAAAGAACGAAAACAAAACAATAGTTATAAAACATAGGGTGGTCAGCGGTTTCTGTAAGTTGCGGATTCTAAGCAAGCTTAGTCACTTGCTGACAGTTAATTGCTTCGAAATGCCCTACGTCTCATACCCGAGACCGTTGTGGTTAATTA
>JARFRH010000120.1 GCA_029287355.1 Maribacter sp.
ATTGGAGTGGACTATTTCTGGATTTTTCTGTAGAAGAGAAAAGTTTCGAGAACTTTGTTTTAACTTATTCTAATGAGTTGCTTGAGATTTACTGGACTGGAACTTATCCTGAATCTATGAAAAGATACAGGAGAAATAAGCTAAGGAGAGATGGAATAATAGATATTAACAAAGGACAAACGACAGACTTTGTATACCTTACTGATAAAACCTGTGAACTTCTAAAAAAATACAAAATACTATAAATCGCATATATCGTTTGGACTATCAACTTTGACCTTGGGAAGTACAACAAGATATTGAATTTCTTAATATCATATAAGGGCAGAAATACTCATAACTAAAACTTCCGAAAAACCGGTTTAAAACATGTTGAAACAACAGCGCTTTAAGATTACTGCCAATTTTATTAAATTATCAGGTTGAATATGTAACATTTTCAATTTTTTGTAACTAACAAGAGGTATTGAACTAAACTACCTATATGATCCAAATAGAAAAGCTCACAAAATCTTTCACCACTAAAACAGGAAAAGGGTTTAAAAAGGAAACCGTTACCGTCAACGCGGTCAATGAAGTTTCTTTCGAATGCAAACCGGGAAGAATCTTTTCATTGCTTGGACCTAACGGGGCAGGCAAGACGACTGCCCTACGCATGATCGCCGGAATCATCAACCCCACTTCAGGTACGGCCATTGTTGATGGTGTAGATATCTCACAGGGCAATGATGAGGTCAAAAAACGCATTGGCTTCTTGACCGGCTCCACCGGCCTATATGAGCGCTTAAATCCAGACGAAACGCTTGATTTTTTTGGACAAATTTACCGTCTTCCTGAAAAGAAACTAAAAGAAAGAAAAGAATATCTCTTCGAAAAATTGGGTATCAACGAGTTTCGAAAAAAACGCATGGGGCAAATGAGTACAGGTATGAAACAAAAAGTCTCGATTGCCCGTACGCTGATTCATGATCCCGAGGTTTTGATCTTCGACGAACCAACTTCAGGGCTCGATGTGATTACTGCTGACAGCATTATTGACTTGATTCGTGAATCGAAAAATGACAACAAAACGGTCATTTTTTCATCACATATTATGAGTGAAGTTGACCTGCTCTGTGATGATCTTGCAATAATCAACAAAGGGTCCATCATCTACAACGATTCTTTTGAGAATTTCAAGAAAGAGATGAAAGCCGACAACCTTACCCAAGAATTCATTAACCGTGTAAAAGAGGCATAAGATGAGAGATTTAATCATAATCGTAAAAAAAGAACTGACCGAGCTTCTAAGGGATAAGAAAACCATTATCAATTCTATTGTGCTACCCACCTTGTTGATTCCGATTCTGATGTTCGGCGGCATCAAAGTGAGTCAAATGATCAGCGAAAGCAACCAACAAAAAACGGTCCAAATCGGTTTGGTGAACGCACCGGAAGATTTTATGAAGTTGGTCAAAGGTGATAGTTTAAATGAAATCACGAACTATACGGAATCTATAGACTTCAAAACATTGATAGAGGATGGCACCATACAAACGGCTTTGGTTTTTTCTTCGGATTGGCAAACCCATATGGATAGTTTGACAAGCAGTCAAATACAAATTTATCGCAACGGAACCAAAGACAATGTCAACGGTCGGGTTTCAAAAATGCTGGAAACTTATAGTACTGAACTCAAAAAACAGCGTATTGCGCAATTACGGATTCCCGTTGCGAAAATGACTCCTTTTAGTGAAAACTATATTGAAATAGGCGAACAAAAAGAATTGATTGGAAAACGAGTCGGTGGTTTTATTCCCTATATTTTCATCTTGACCATGTGGGGTGGTTGTCTCTTGGCAGCGATAGATTTGGTTACTGGAGAAAAAGAACGAAAGACCATTGAAACGACCCTGTCCTTACCTATTTCAAAATTCAATGTGTTACTGGGAAAGTCAATTGTGGCTTCTTTACTAGGATTTCTTCCTGCTCTTTTAAATCTAATTGGTCTTATAATCGGACTCAACTTTATTGACGGAATACCAGATGAATTTAAATTGGCTATTAATGAAATGCTGAACTTTCAGTCTATTTCTATGATTTTACTATTACTTATTCCATTCTCCTTATTCTTAGCCGGATTTATCATTGCCCTGGTCGCTGGGGCAACTACTTTCAAGGAAGCACAAAGCAAAGCTTCTCCACTCATTATTGTTATTATCATCCCTTTGGTAATGGCCTTGCTACCAGGTATTGAATTTACTTGGTCTACAGTTTTTGTGCCCGTCCTTAATATCGGTTTAGGGGTAAAGGAAATCATGGCCGGAACCATTGATATGGGTATGTATGCAGCGATGTTATTCTCATTAATTGCTTTTGCAGTAGCAGCGATTTATTTCAGCTATAAGAAGTTCTCTGACGAGAATGCGATTTTAAAATAGATTCAGTGGTGAATTGTGAAGAGGGTGAAACTATTTTAAACTGGTTCGCCCTTTTTTCTTGGAACAAATTTTAAAACCACCTCTTTTGGTTTCAATGTGATTAGTGGATTGATTTCCACATTATCCGTGACGGCCTTTATTTCGTGTTTTTTAAGAATTTCGGCCACGACCAAAGTCATCTCATACATCGCAAAGTTATTACCCACACACATACGGGGGCCAGCACCAAATGGATAGTAATATTCCTGAAAATCCTTCTTATTCGCTGCGTCAAAACGCTCAGGTCGAAATTCCTCTGGCGCGTTCCAAAACCGGATATCGCGGTGCAATTCATACATCGCCAAAAGTATCATGGTATCTTTCGGTATGCTATGATTCCCCCATTGATCCCTTTCGATGGATACGCGATCGACATAGTAAGCAGGGGGGTATAATCGCATCCCTTCCTCAACACATTGCTTGACATAAGTAAGTTTTGAAAGCGTTTCCATTGGATTATCCCCTTCCAAATCAACTTGGGAAATACTTTCAAAAGCGTTTTGCTGAGCATCTGGATTTTTAGCCAGCAGAAAAAGCGTAAAACTCAAGGCATTCGCTGTAGTCTCATGACCCGCCGTAAACAATATGAGTACCTCATCGATCAACTGCGCTCGTGACATTGGGGTACCATCGTCATAACGTGCCTTCAAAAGCATATCAAGTAAATCATCTTTTTCCGTTCCGGAATCTATGCGCTCTTGAATGATACCATCAAGTATGGTACGAGCTTGTTCAGAATAACTCAGGTGACGTTTTATCTCACCACTTAATTTGAACCACCAATTCATAAAAGGCTGACGCATCTCACGAATTAACATTTTCTGATTGGTTTCGGAAATTTCTTTAAGTTGAGCCATCTGGCCTTGAATATCATCTCTACTAAAAAGTGATTTTGCGACGACTTGAAATGCCAAATCACCCATTAGGGGATATATGTTCTGCACTTCATCAGGTTTAATTCTTTCAAGTTCCTCGACAATGGCAGCATGCATGATACCTAGAAGGCCTTCTAATTTTTTTTTGTGAAATGCAGGTTGTACCATTCTACGATGCGTACGCCAATGTTCTCCATTTGAAGTCAAAAGACCTTTACCAATATATTTGGCCAGGTCTCGTGTCTGTAAAGTGGATTTATGGTAACTTTTGTGCTGTTTCTGCAATACTCGCCGAATATATTCCGGACTTCTAGTGAAGAGGATAGTGCCGCTCGGGCCGATTTTCACTTTAAAAGTATCGCCTAATTTTTCAAAGTTGTAGTGGTGGAAGGGTAATGGGTTTTTCAGGATGCTTTTCCTGTTCTTGAGCACTTGATACCAAGAAACGGTGGGGAAGTCTTTCATTTAAAATAGACCTGGTTGGATCTCTCCTTTTATTCTTCCCAAGTGTTTGTAGGCCAATTCCGTAACTTCCCTTCCTCTTGGGGTACGCATGATAAAGCCTTGCTGAATTAAGAAAGGTTCATATACCTCTTCAATAGTTTCGGCACTATCTGAAACCGCTGTCGCCAAGGTGGTAATACCCACAGGGCCGCCTTTGAATTTATCGATGATAGTGGTCAGTATTTTATTGTCCATTTCATCCAACCCGTGGGCATCTACATTCAGTGCCTTTAAACTGAATTTCGATATTTCCATATCAATGCTTCCGTTGCCCTTAATTTGGGCGAAGTCACGAACACGTCGTAAAAGCGCATTACAGATTCTTGGTGTGCCTCGACTCCTGCCGGCAATTTCAATACAGGCATCATGCATGATGGGTACTTTTAAGATATCCGCACTACGCTGTACAATGGTAGAAAGCAACTCTGTATTATAATACTGTAGTCTACTCTGAATTCCGAATCTCGCACGCATGGGTGCGGTTAACAATCCTGAACGGGTGGTCGCCCCTATCAACGTAAAGGGACTCAAATTGATTTGCACCGACCGTGCGTTGGGCCCGGTCTCAATCATGATATCTATTCTATAATCCTCCATGGCGGAATATAAATATTCCTCCACAATAGGGCTCAAACGATGTATTTCATCAATGAACAAGACATCGCGTTCATCGAGATTGGTCAATAAGCCGGCCAAATCTCCCGGCTTATCCAATACTGGGCCGGATGTTATTTTGATACCCACCCCTAATTCGTTCGCCAGTATATGTGCAAGGGTTGTTTTCCCTAATCCTGGAGGACCATGAAATAAGGTGTGATCCAGGGCCTCTCCCCTTTGATTCGCAGCTTCAACAAAAACTTTTAGATTTTCCAAAACCTGCTCCTGTCCCGTAAAATCATCGAAGCTTATCGGGCGTAAAGCCCTTTCGATATCGAGTTCTTCATTGGAATAGCCTTCAGTGGAAGGGTCTAGGTATTCGTTCATATGTCCAAAGATAGCAAAAACAATGCCCCTAACATAGATGAAAAAAATGGTCAAAATGGAAAATAGGATTAGGAATCAAACAATATGACATTTGTCATCTTTTTTAGACAGTGGATTCCCAATCTTTGTATTTCTTTATGAAAGAAGAAATAATCCTAAACTAAATACTATGGCAGAAACATTCAATCTTAAACAATACGGAATAGAAACCGAAACGATCTACAGAAATAGTAGTGTGCCCGTATTATACGAACTTGGTCTTCGTTTAGAAAAAGGAACGGCGATTTCCGATGTGGGCGCTTTGATGACCTATTCAGGTGAAAAAACGGGCAGAAGTCCTAAAGACAAAAGAATTGTACGCCATCCTGATTCCGAAAAGAACATTGACTGGGGTGATATCAATATTGGTTTGGACGAACATACTTTTATGGTCAACCATGAACGTGCACTGGACTATCTGAACATCTGCGACCACCTCTTCGTTGTTGATGCCTATGCAGGCTGGGACCCCAAGTATCGCATCAAGACAAGAATTGTGTGTACTAGAGCCTATCATGCCCTTTTTATGCAGAACATGTTGATCATGCCTACTGAAGAAGAATTAGCCAATTTTGGAGAACCGGATTATATCGTTTTTAACGGGGGACAATTTCCTGCGAATCGATATACTTCTGAAATGACTTCAAAAACCAGTGTGGATGTCAACTTAGAACGAAAGGAAATCGTCATTCTAGGTACAGAATATGCGGGTGAAATGAAAAAAGGAATTTTTGGGGTCATGAACTATCTGATGCCTTTGGAAAATGTGATGCCCATGCACTGTTCTGCCAATGTGGGTGAAAAAGGGGATGTGAGTATTCTTTTCGGACTTTCAGGAACTGGCAAAACGACTTTGAGCGCTGATCCGAAGCGTAAACTAATTGGTGATGATGAACACTGTTGGACAGATGAAGGCACTTTTAATATCGAAGGCGGTTGTTACGCTAAGGCCATTGATCTTTCTGCCGAGAACGAACCCGATATTTTCAACGCCATCCGTTTTGGAACCGTGCTTGAAAACGTGGTGTACGATGAAAAGACGCGAAAAGTGGACTATAGTGATGTGTCAATTACACAAAACACTAGAGCCTCTTACCCCATTGAATTCATAGATAATGTTCAAATACCCTGCATTGCTGGTCATCCTGAGAACATTATTTTCTTGACCTGTGATGCCTTCGGTGTATTACCTCCTGTTAGTAAGCTCACGCCTGAACAAGCGAGTTATCATTTTATATCTGGCTATACCGCCAAGGTCGCTGGAACAGAAATGGGAGTTACAGAACCGCAGGCAACTTTTAGTGCCTGTTTTGGAGCCGCCTTTATGATGTGGCATCCTAACAAATACGCCGAATTGTTAGCGGAAAAAATTAAAACACATAAAGCAACAGCCTGGTTGGTAAACACGGGGTGGAACGGTAGCGGCTCTCGTATGAAACTAAAATACACCAGAGCGATGATCGATGCCATACACCGTCATGATTTTGACAATGTCGAATATGTTACGGACGAAGAATTTGGTTTTCAGATTCCGACAACTTGCCCAAATGTGCCCAAAGAGGTATTGATACCAAAGAATACCTGGGAAGACAAAGCCAAATACGCAGTCGTAAAGAACAAATTGGTGACCCTTTTCAATGAAAATTTTGAAAAGTTCAAGGCTAATGTAAATCCAGAGATCATCGCAGCAGGACCCAAAGATCTTTCACTTCAATCATAGTAAACACTTAAGCTTTGTTTTAAGTCCTCATTGCACTCAGCAATGGGGGCTTTTTGCATGTCACCTTTTTTTACATTGTCATTTAAGTCGTATTTTCAATGTATGAAGAAGAACAATTACTCCCCTAGTATTTTACAATACATTCCTTTCTTTTATGTGATTTGGTCCGATGATTTGGTGACCGTATCAGAACTCAATGTTGTTCAAATGGCGATCGATGAAGATGAAAGTCTCTCAAAGAATGAGAGGGAGCATTTAAAATCTCGGTTAAATCCTAAGCAGCCCCCAAAGGACAATGAGTTAAAGCATTGGAAACAAATCGTTTCCAATTCAGGGGTCAAATTAATTGAAAGCGAAACCTATCCCTTAGCCACTTTTAGTCAAAAAGTGGTATGTGAATACCATGAAGTCTGTCCGTTCAATGAAAGCCTCAAGCATATTGAACTGAATTTGGGCATTCAGCCTAATCACTATAATCACCTTTTCGACGTTGAAGTGGTTCATGAAATCACTTCTGATTATTATGACGCAACGGCCATAGATAAGCTCTTAAAAGGAAAGCACGCTAAAGTTGTAGATGGATTTAGGACGGTTTTGGAAGACGCTATTTTTAAGTGGGATATCCATCGGACAAAAGAGGGGTTTCGAGAAATTGTTTTGAATCAAGTTAAATTCTTGGCAAAAAAAGGATATGGAGCAATGGCTTACCCAAAAGCGTATGGCGGTGGCGGAGATATGGAAGGATACGCTCACATGTTCGAAAATATGATGTTTGTAGATGGAAGCCTGACTATCAAATTTGGTGTACAAGTTGGATTATTCGGTGGTAGCATCCAAAAACTAGGAACCAAAAAACATCATGATCAATATTTATCCGATGCAGGTACTGCACAACTCCTAGGTTGCTTTGCCATGACAGAAACAGGTCACGGCTCAAATGTAAGAGGCATCAAGACGACGGCTACCTATGATAAGGAATCCGATAGCATCGTTATACATACTCCTGGCAAAAATGATAATAAGGAATACATTGGCAACGCCCTTCACTCCACGATGGCATCCGTATTTGCCCAATTGATTGTCAATGGCAAGAACGAAGGCGTTCATGCCATTTTAGTCCCCTTAAGAGATCATAACCATAACGTACTTTCCGGAATCACTGTGGAGGACAATGGGTATAAATTGGGATTGAATGGCGTGGATAATGGAAAAATTTGGTTTAATCAAGTCTCCGTACCCCGAGAAAACCTCTTGAATAAATATGGCACCATCACCGATAATGGCAGGTATCATTCCGATGTCAAAAACCCGAGCAAACGCTTTTTCACCATGCTGGGAACGCTAGTAGGTGGCCGTATTTGTGTCGCACGTGCAGGATTGGGAGGAGCAAAAATGGCGCTTGCGATCGCCATAAAACATGCCCTTCAGCGAAGGCAATTCAATGATAGTATCAAGGTTCAGGAAGATTTATTGATGGATTATCCTTCGCATCAACTTAGATTGACCCCTTTGGTAGCCAGTGCTTATGTATATCATATCACTTTAGACAAAATGATGGAAATCTATTGTGATGAAAGCCGACCAGACAAGCGAAAGGTAGAAACTCAGGTTGCTGGACTTAAATCAATCATTACCTGGTATGCCAATGATACTATTCAAGAATGCCGGGAAGCATGTGGCGGCAAAGGGTATTTAATAGAAAACAGAATCGCCGATCTAAAAGGTGATGTAGACATCTTTACAACCTTCGAAGGGGACAATACCGTACTGTTACAATTGGCTGCGAAAGGAGTACTCTCTGATTTTAAGGCAGAGTTTAATAGCGCCGGTTTTACTGCTGTACTGAAAATTTTGGGTATGCAAATAAATGATACTTTGAAGACCATTAATCCTGTTTATTCGAATAAGGTGGATAAGGACCACTTATACAATCCAAAGTTTCACAAACATGCTTTTGAATATAGAAGACGCCGTTTGACGTATACCCTTGCTATGCGTATACGGGACTATATTAAAAAAGGCATCCCTTCATATCAAGCTTTTCTAAAAGTACAAACGCACCTACTAGCTTTGGGAAAAGCGTATAGCATCGAATTGGCCTATACGACCTTTACTGATTTTACGGCGGGAATCACGGATGATAAGACCCGAGAACTTTTTCAAAAGTTGGGTACATTGTATGCCTTGCATCATATACGTGAGGATGCGGCTTGGTACTTGGAACAAGGTTATATTGGAAGTGTGAAATCAAAAGCGATACGACAACGTGTGGAGCGCTTATGTACAGAACTACGCCCTCATATTGGCGTCTTAGTAGATGGTTTTGGAATACCAGAGCATTGTATGAGTGCTCCTATTAGTGCAGTATCGATATAGGGTAAACTTACTTTATTGATGGTCAGTCCAATTATGGAAGCTTGCAACCTTTAAATAGATTTACAGTTGGATTAATTATTTCGTCCGGTTTCTACCTTCGTTGCGGTTTCTGTGTAACCCTTTGGTAAGCTGAAACCGCAATTGATAAGTTTATTATTGGTTCCTTTAGCATCAAGGGCAAATCCTGTTCGGCCATCAATTGAACTTCTTTTGTACCATTTGATATCCTTTAAAACACAATTGGTAAGTTCAATGTTTATGGCATCATGGTAGTCCATAAAAAGAAAGCCATAATTATCGAAAGTACAGTTTTGGAACTTTATGCTTCTTGCTGTTGGTGAAGCAGTTTCTTCATGCCATTTTGTAATAAAATTGATAGCAGCAATATCAGCAGATGGTTTTTTGATGATTTCACCTGTAATATTATTGAAAACAATATCTTCACCCGAACCAACTACATCTCCCGAAAGACCATCCGATTGGTCTTTAATCCAGATTGCCGTATTGACCAAATGAATATTTTCAAATGTCAAGAGATTCGCTTGGTTCTTGATATTGATACCGCCCTGATGGTTGTTGTTTACCGCTGACGTCTCCCTAATTAAAAGCCCGTTTTTGGCTGTATTGTTTTGAACCAGTGGATAACTATATTCCAAGTAGGTATTCCAAATCTCAAATTCGTTTAAGCTATTAAAATTAGAGGGCATATTACCATGATATACTATTCCTCTGCTTTCATGTGCTGCTCCTACTTCTCTATGAGCATATATGTTTCTATCATTTCTATTAGTGACCCCATTTGCGATTAGATACATGTAGTCGGTGGGGTTGACATCATTTAAATTATAGCAGCGATTTCCCCAGCCCACCTGTGAATCCCCAAATTGGAACTTCATCGAATGCACCCCTGATTTTATTGTAGTACAGTTGATTGTCTTATGCCTGTCGCCCGTTACAACAAAGCCCTGCCCTTGAGCCTTACCTGTCAGGCCGACACCAAATTCATCGGACCCCCATACCGAAGGATTATAAATTCCACTCTCAAAAGTCAGCACATTTTTGGTTACATTGTCAGTACCATTTACAACAACAGCATCTCTAAAGTATTTCACTTGAAAATTCTCGAGTTGAACGAAAGAACCTGATATACGTATGCCTTCACCTGACCCAACATCGTTGACCCTAGCTTCTACGATCAAAGGCATTAACGATGAATTAGTAGGGTCAGTTTGGGAATTGACCGCATAGACTATGCTACCGCCTTGCCCATCAACTGTTGTGATGTCATAAGGTGTATTTTGGTAGCCCTTAAAGACAATTGGGTTACCAGAAGTTCCCGAAACTTTTATTTCGTACTGTTGGTCTCCATAATTACCCGCTTTTACATGAACTATATCACCTGCTCTAGCGTTTTTGAAGGCGTGGGTCAACGACCATGCCGAGGCTTCACTTTCACCGTTATTAGAAGAGTTACCAGTTGTAGTGACATACTTTATTTGACTATTTGCGCTTACAAAGGAAATTAACAACAAAAGGAATATATATTTTCTCTTCATTATTGTATTGTTCTAATGAAATCATCGATTTCAATATTTTACTATTATATGATTCAAATAATTTTAAAAGTTATTCATTGAAAACCTATAGTACCTAAGAGACACCATTTTATTTTTGTCTAAAAACGTCATTCTATTGAAACGCTAAAAGGTTACGGAACGCTCCTCATTCTCCATTTTATTTAGTACCGGATTGAAATTAGAAAACAGTCGCTTTAAATAGATGGATTCTTATGTTTAATAAGATAAATCGCTCTTAAATTCGAGGATGTTTTTAATTCTTTTCCTTATGTAATTGCGACGTATCCAAGAAATCCAAAATCTCTATTTTGGCATCGCCACTTAAATAAGTCTTCGAAGCACCTGTGGATGAAAGCTCAAGACTTTCATTGGCATATATCCTTGCAGAAGATGAACCCTCCAAATTTGCACTTATTAAGTCAGCCTGTAGCTTTTGCGCCCTTAAATTGGAGTTTCCAGTAAGGTTGACCTGCATATTGATACTCGAACCGTCCATCTTCGCCGAGGCATTATCCTGCATGGTAACGATATTGGCTTCACTAACTGCATAGACACGCAAATCAATACGATCATTTAAGCTAATATTCAAAGAGTCGCCCTCCAGATTAAAATCTCCAGAACTATTTCCATCCATAACAATATCCATGACAGAGGCATTTGCATTCAATTGCAGTTTTGCATTGCCCGCAGTATGTACAGCCAATTCATCCGTATCGATCATATCCTGCATTTTAATCATCCCGTCGTTCAGGGTTATAGCATTAAGCTCGTAATAATTGATGGTAATATCCAATTTCCTCTTGCCTGTTATCTTATAAAAAGCACTAATCACCAAGGTGCTATCGACCACCCTTAATTTAAGGACATCGATGAGATTGTCATCAGCAATTATTTGGTATCCTTCCGTATTGGCCTTTTGTAAAAAGATATCCAGATCATCATTGAGTTCTATAGCATTAAAAGCTGGCAGAGCCTCATTTACCTCAATAACATTTTTGTTCCCTTTGATTTTAGGCTTTCGTTGGGCCTGAACAATACAAGTCGAAAATATGATGAAGAGCAAAATGAGTTTTTTCATTTGTTTTGCGTTTAAGGGAGTCATTATTGTATATCAATTGCCAGATCACAAACGTTACATTTGCCTCAGCAGCAAGAAATTGAATAACTTCCAAACTAATATATCAAAAAAAATGCCCAACTTGATAAGTTGGGCATTTTATATGGTTTGGCGATGATATTAATGGTTCAATTCCTCTTCGTCATTCTGTAAAGGAACGGTTTGTGGCACGAAATCTTGGCCAGGAATAATATACTCTCCATTTTCATCCACTTTACTGTAATCATAGGCCCAACGATGCACTTCAGGAATCGGCCCATCCCAGTTGCCGTGAATGTGTTTCATTTCAGCTGTCCACTCCAAGGTGTTTGATTTCCAAGGATTTTTCGGGCCTTTTTTCCCGTAGAATATACTACTGATAAAATTGTACAAGAAAACTAATTGAGCAGCTCCCGCTATCAGAGCAAAAACGGTCATCAATACCTGTACATCCGTCAATTCATCAAACATTGGGAAATTAGTATTCTGATAGTAACGCCTTGGAACACCTGCCATACCGACAAAATGCATAGGGAAAAAGACACCATAAGCACACACAGCGGTTATCCAGAAATGTACATAACCTAAATTTTTATTCATCATCTTGCCTTCGAACATCTTCGGAAACCAGTGATACACCCCTGCAAATAGGCCATATAAAGCCGAAATCCCCATCACCAAGTGAAAGTGGGCCACGACGAAATAGGTGTCATGAACATTAATATCCAAAGTGCTATCGCCCAGAATGATTCCGGTCAAACCGCCAGTAATGAAAGTAGATACCAATGCTATTGAAAAAAGCATTGCAGGATTCAATTGTAAGTTTCCTTTCCATAAAGTGGTTATATAGTTAAAGGCCTTTACCGCTGATGGAATCGCAATAAGTAGTGTCGTAAAGGTAAAAACCGAACCTAAAAATGGGTTCATTCCTGAAATGAACATGTGGTGACCCCATACAATAGTGGACAAAAACGCGATTGCCAGTATCGAAGCAATCATTGCGCGGTATCCAAAAATAGGCTTGCGTGCATTCGTGGACATCACTTCGGAAGTGATTCCTAATGCGGGTAATAACACAATATAAACTTCCGGGTGCCCCAAGAACCAAAAAAGATGTTCATAGAGTACCGGTGACCCTCCTTGGTAATGCAATACTTCTCCCTGTATGAAGATATCAGAAAGGAAAAATGAAGTACCAAAACTTCTGTCCATAATAAGTAATAAGGCTGCCGAAAGTAATACGGGAAAGGAAATCACACCGATAATAGCCGTTACAAAAAAGGCCCAGATAGTCAATGGCAATCTCGTCATCGACATTCCCTTCGTACGCAAGTTCAATACTGTTACGATATAGTTCAATGAACCAAGTAGTGATGAGGCTATGAATATTGCCATAGAAACCAACCATAGGGTCATTCCCATACCAGAACCTGATTGCGCCATTGGTAGGGCACTCAACGGAGGGTAAATCGTCCAACCTGCCGCTGCAGGACCAGCTTCAACAAAGAGTGAAATTACCATGATTACACTAGAGGTAAAGAACATCCAATACGACAACATATTCAAAAAGCCAGATGCCATATCCCTTGCTCCAATTTGCAATGGGATCAGAAGATTACTGAAGGTACCACTTAAACCCGCCGTTAAAACAAAGAAGACCATAATAGTACCATGAATCGTAACCAATGCCAGGTACATATCCGCATCCATAACACCGTCAGGGGCCCATTTGCCGAGCACTGCTTCAAAAATCGGGAAAGATTCTCCAGGCCATGCCAATTGCATTCTGAATAGCAATGACATTGCTATACCAATAGTACCCATAATCAAACCAGTAATCAGATACTGCTTCGCGATCATTTTATGATCTTGACTAAATATGTATTTGGTTACAAAAGTCTCTTTGTGGTGATGATGTCCATGATCATCATGTGCGTGATCATCTACATGTGCTACCGCTGTTGCTGACATAATCGAATTCTTTTTATATTAATTTTCTATTATAGCCTATTTATTGCATCGAAGCCATTGTCTGACCAAAGGTCTGCTGCGTCTTCAACCATGCTTCATACTCTTCTTGTGTCTCCACAATAATCTTCATTTGCATGTTGTAGTGTGATTTACCACATATTTTATTACAAAGTAACACATAGTCGAACTCCCACGGATCGGAATTGTCTTCGCCATTAGCAGCGCGTTCCGCACGAATTGCGTTGGTGCGTTTTACTTTATCATTTACATCCGGTTCCAATCTTACCTCTGCTGTGGTCTTGATAGGGGTAAAGGAAAACTCGGTGGTCATACCTGGCACACAGTTCATTTGAGCTCTAAAGTGGGGCATGTATGCCGAGTGCAGCACATCTTGTGAGCGCATTTTAAAGTTCACCTTTCGGCCCACCGGCAAGTGTAACTCTTTGACGATTACATCATCCGTTGCGTAGGTATCCGACTCATCCAAGCCCAATATATTTGCTCTGTCGATATCAATCATTCTTACATTTGCGCCACCAAGTACATTATCGGTACCACCATATCTGGCCGTCCAATTGAATTGTTGCGCATAGAGCTCTACAATTAAGGGGTCATCCTCGTCGTTGATATCCATAATATTAGTCCAGGTATACAAGCCCCATAAGATAAGACCTGCCAAGACTATTACCGGAATGATTGTCCAAATGAACTCCAAACGATCGTTGTCGGCATAAAACAAGGCCTTATTACCTTCTTTTCCCCTATATCTATAGCCGAAATAATGCAATAATACTTGTGTTATCGATTGAACGATAAAAATAATTATAAAGGAAACCAACATCAAATAATCATATTCCTCCCCGTGTGCAGATGAAGCCTCAGGCAATAGAAATTTAGAATACTTCCAGAAACTAAAAATAGTTATCGCATAAATAAATATCAGAAATGCGAATAACAGATAACCTTGTGTTTTATTATCAGAATCATTTGCGATTTGTGAATTTTCAGTTTTAACCTGAGAAAGCTCAAAAATCTTGGTCATTTGCCAAATAGCAATTCCCACTAGTACTAAAACAATTAATGTCAATGCTGTACTCATTGTATACTGTTATACTTATACTTCCGTTAATAATGAAAATGCTTACTTTCCTCAATAAATGGATTTCTAGTTGGCTGCAATGGTGCTGAAGCCAATGCTCTGAAAACCCAGAAAATAAACAAGCCTGCAAAAAATAAAACTGCTCCTATTTCAGGAATACCTATATACCATTGATCCCCTACGGTAGAAGGCATGATCATGTTGAACACATCCATATAATGTCCTGCTAAAATCACCAACCCCGCCATGATAACGAACCAGTTGATACGTTTGTAATCACTGTTCATCAATAACAACACGGGAAATAGGAAATTCATGGCGACCATGGCAAAAAATGGAAGGTTGTAATCTTCTATTCTTGTCACGTAATACGTTACTTCTTCAGGAATATTGGCGTACCAAATCAACATGAACTGAGAGAACCACAGGTAGGTCCAGAAAATACTGATCCCAAACATGAACTTCGCCAAATCGTGAATATGGCTATCGTTTACTTGCTCCAAATATCCTTTAGACTTCAAATAAATGGTCACCATAGCAATGACCGTAATACCGGATACGAACATGCTGGCGAAAACATACCAACCAAATAAGGTACTGAACCAATGTGGGTCGACACTCATAATCCAATCCCAAGACATCACAGACTCGGAGATGAGATAAAAGACCAAGAAAGCAGCTGATATTTTAAAATTCATTTTAAAATTGGAATCGTCGTTAGCCTCATCTTGTGCTAAAGATAATTTTCTTGAATACTCCCTATACCCGATCCAACCTGCCAAGAAAATAGCCGCTCGAATCAAAAAGAAGGTAGGATTCAGATACCCTGATTTACCCTGCAATAGTGCATCGTGTGCAACAACATCGGCATCCATCCAAACGAAGAGATGGTTCATATGCATTACAGATAGTACTAAGATTGCGAATACGATAATTCCGCCTGGTACGATATAAGAGGTAATTCCCTCCATTACCCTAAATAATAGTGGTGACCAGCCTGCCTGGGCAGCACGTTGGATCGCGTAGAATGCCAAGGCGCCTAGCGCAATCATAAAAAAGAAAAATGCACCCACATACAAAGCGGCCCATGGTTTGTTCTGTAATTGGTGTAAAACATGCTCATCATGCGCAGCATCGTGGTCTTCACCATGTTCTGACGAAACGGCTGGGGAAGCCTCTTCACCATGACCACCTCCGTGACCATCATCATGACCTGCTACTATTTCCTTAGCCTCAGCCACCGTACTTGGAGCGGCTAAAAAACCGTAACCTATACCTAACAGTCCAACGACCATTAAAATAATGGAGCCCATTTTCAATCTGTTCGAAATTGTATACATATCCGTGTGCTACTATATTATTTTGTTAAGTCTTGTTTCAATTGCATCACATACTCTGAAACTTGCCACATTTCTTTAGTGTTCATTTGTGAAGCATAAGAACCCATAGAGTTCAAACCATATTGAATAGTATGATAGGTGGTTCCTACAGTAATATTCCTTGCGGCATCGGCATAACTGGGAACGCCCAATATCTTTTCTCGTTTCACCAAAGTACCTTGGCCCTTTCCAGCGTTGCCATGACATATGGCACAATAAATAGTATATAACTCTTTTCCTACTGCCAAATTACGCTCTGAATTCAACGAATCTAAGGGGCTTGCCATCAATCTTGCCAATTCTTTGCCTTCTATAGTATTATCGTATTCATAAGGCAACCAACCCCGATTTATAGTACCTTCAACTGGCGTCATCGCTTCTGAACCATTTGGAAGAAAATCAACCTGCCCATAGGTTTCATAACCTACCGGCTCGTACATATTTGGCATGTACTGATAGTTGGGCTTGCTCTTGTCTTGACATGCACTAACAAGAATAACTAAAGCCAAAACAACTCCTATTTTTCTAAAACTATTCATAGTTAATGAAGGTTTTTTTCTGCAATATTTATTTCCACCGCACCAGTATCCGAAAGCAAATCCTTCAATTCGCTTTCATTGTCATGAATCTCAATTTCCATAACAAAATGATCATCAGTAGTTCGTACATCAGGGTTCTCCGCTTTTTTAAATGGCCATAGTCTACTTCTCAAATAAAAAGTGATTACCATCAGGTGAGCCGCGAAATACACCGTTAATTCAAACATAATCGGAACAAAAGCCGGCATGTTCTCTATATAACTGAAACTAGGTTTTCCACCAATATCTTGAGGCCAAGCATCAATCATCATATAATTCATCATCACAATTGACACTATCAAACCAACACAGCCATACATAAATGAAGTAATGGCAATTCGTGTAGGGGCTAAGCCCATGGCTTTATCCAATCCGTGAACAGGAAATGGACAATACACCTCTTCAATATGATGCTTGGCGGCCTTTACTTTCTTAACGGCATGCATCAAGATGTCGTCATCATTATAATATGCCTGTATCACTTTGGATGCCATAGTGCTATTTGTTGTTTAGTTTTTGTGCTTGACTTGCCCAATCATCACGCTGTGCTCTTCCTGGAAAGGCACCTGTCAAGCCATCTAGCAAGTCATATTCTTTACTCGTCATTTTGCTAACCTGGGCAAAAGTAAAAATTCCGATTTGGTTCAAAGTCATTTCCATTTTCGGACCAATACCCTTGACTAATTTCAAATCGTCAGCTGTTTCTTTCGAAGCATCAAAAGTACCTATAGTAGCGAGAAGGTCTGAAGCATCGTTCTTTACCTCCATTTCTGGATCTTTAGTTTCTTCAGTTATCGCTGTAGCGCCTTCCTTGACTTCAACTTTGGCTGATTTGTCAATTTGATATAAGGGCTGACCTGCTTCTCTTAATTTCTTATATCGCTCACCCGATGACTTCAAAATTGATTTCACCTCCGCCTGAGCTATCACAGGGAAGGTTCTGGCATACAACAAGAACAAAACAAAGAAGAATCCTATGGTACCGATAAAGATCCCAATATCAACAAATGTTGGCGAGAACATGGTCCATGAAGATGGAAGGTAATCTCTGTGGAGGGAAGTCACGATAATTACAAATCGCTCGAACCACATACCGATGTTTACTACAATGGAAATAAAGAAAGAAAACATAATGCTGGTACGCAATTTCTTGAACCACATAAACTGTGGGGAGAAAACATTGCAAATCATCATTGACCAATAGGCCCACCAATAAGGACCGGTTGCTCTATTTAAGAATGCATATTGTTCATATTCAACTCCCGAATACCAGGCCATAAAGAGCTCCGTGATGTAGGCACAACCTACAATAGAACCAGTCAACATGATAACGATATTCATCAGCTCGATATGTTGCACGGTAATATAATCTTCTAGATGACATACTTTACGCATGATAATCAAGAGGGTGTTTACCATGGCAAAACCCGAGAAAACCGCCCCTGCAACAAAGTAGGGCGGAAAGATGGTCGTGTGCCATCCTGGAATAACCGAGGTCGCAAAGTCAAAAGATACGATTGTGTGTACTGAGAGTACCAGCGGTGTTGCCAAACCAGCCAAAACCAATGAGACTTCTTCAAAACGTTGCCAGTCTTTTGCACGTCCACTCCATCCAAAACTTAATAAACCATATATTTTCTTTTGGAATGGAAGAATCGCCCTATCTCGTAACATGGCGAAATCAGGAAGCAATCCTGTCCACCAGAATACCAAAGAAACGGATAGATACGTTGATATCGCAAATACATCCCAAAGTAATGGCGAGTTAAAGTTCACCCATAAGGAACCGAATTGGTTCGGAATTGGCAAAACCCAATAAGCCAACCATGGACGTCCCATGTGTATGATCGGAAACAAACCTGCTTGAATTACCGAGAAAATGGTCATCGCTTCCGCAGAACGGTTAATCGCCATTCTCCATTTCTGACGGAACAATAATAGTACCGCCGAAATCAACGTACCCGCGTGACCGATACCTACCCACCAAACAAAGTTGGTAATATCCCAGGCCCAGTTTACAGTCTTGTTCAGACCCCAAGTACCAATACCAGTAGAAATGGTATAGATAATACAACCTACTCCCCAAAGGAATGCTGCCAAGGCAATGGAAAATACTATCCACCACTGCTTATCGGCCCTACCCTCGACCGGAGCTGCTATATCCACAGTTACATCGTGGTAGCTTTTGTCTCCCGTTACTAAGGGTTTTCTTATAGGTGCTTCGTAATGCGACGCCATAAATTATTATTATAGTTACTTATTGTATCCGTTGTTATGCTTCGTTGGTATTTCTTACTTTCACATGATAGAACACATTGGGTTTTGTACCCACACTCTCTAATAAATGGTACATTCTATCACTCTCTTTCAATTCTGAAATTTTACTTTCTTTATCATTGATATCCCCAAAAACAATTGCTCCGTTGCTACAAGCTGACGAACACGCTGTTTGGAATTCTCCATCTTCGATTAAACGACCATCTCGTTTTGCATCTAAAATCGTTTTTTGTGTTTTTTGGATACACATTGAGCATTTTTCGATAACCCCTCGCGAACGAACGTTTACATCAGGATTCACGACCATCTTGCCCAAATCATTGTTCATATAGAAATCAAACTCATCATTATTGTTGTACAAGAACCAGTTGAATCGACGCACTTTATACGGACAGTTGTTCGCGCAATATCTCGTACCTACACAACGATTATAAGCCATTTGGTTTTGACCTTGGCGACCGTGTGATGTTGCCGCAACTGGACAAACTGTTTCACAAGGTGCATGATTACAGTGCTGACACATTACGGGCTGAAAAGCCACTTGTGGATTGGCTGATGGGTCTTCCAACTCTCCAAAACCACCTAATGAACCTCTATCGCCAGAGAGACCATCAAATTCGACTTTTTTGGTATTATCACCTTCAAAAGAATCTTCAGAAGAATAATACCTATCGATGCGTAACCAATGCATATCCCTTGACATGCGAACTTCGGCTTTACCAACTACTGGCACATTATTTTCAGCATGACAAGCAATCACACAAGCCCCACAACCTGTACAAGCGTTCAGGTCGATAGACATGTTGAAATGGTGCCCAATGGAACGGTCAAAATCATCCCAAAGACTTACCGAAGTTGCCGGCACCTCTTGATGATCTAAAGATACCTGTGGAACGTGGTTCCACTCTGCATGGTCTTTTGTATTGAAGATTTCCAAGGTAGTCTCCTTGATGATATCTCCTCTGCCCATCATGGTCTTATGCAGTTGAACACAGGCAAACTCATGCTCTCCTGCGGCTTTCTCTATAGAAACAGATTGCACATTATTGAAATCCTGATATAATGGATATGCATTTACACCTGTCTGCATTTCAGATTTCATACCGACCGTTTTTCCATAACCCAAGGATAAACCAATTGAGCCGACAGCCTGACCAGGCTGAACAATAACGGGCACCTTATCGATAGAAACTCCGTTTACGGTCAATTTTGCATAGCTACCGTTCATGCCACCGTTGGCGACATTCCAGTTTTTCATATCCAAGTTCTCAGCATCCTTTTTCGAAATCGTAATATAGTTATCCCAAGAAACTCTTGTTATTGGATCTGGGAACTCTTGCAACCAAGGGTTACTTGCTTGCTGCCCGTCTCCCATGCCCACTTTTGAATACAACACCAACTCCATTCCATCCCCACTTGATGCTCCTGCCAAACTTCTTACAGCAGCATCAATAGAAACAGCCGCTGAGGTCGACATTGTTTCGTCATCCATTGCTTCAGTAGCAACCTCCTTATCATCCGACTGCAACATCATCCGTGGATCGGCATCATTTGATGCTTCCATCATCATTTTTGCCGCAGTCGCATCGAAAACCCCATCTTGTAATGTTTTGTTCCAACTACTTCCATTGAGAACAAATGTGCTCCATGTCTCCTTTATATAATCGTAATAGCTTTTATCACTGCCCATCCATTGTAAAAGCGCTCCTTGAAACTGTCTTGTATCAAAAAGCTCTTTAATGGTTGGCTGCATCAAGCTAAAATGTCCTTTCTTAATTTCTAGATCACCCCAAGACTCCAAATAATGATTTGATGCCGCAGCATAATTCGTAACTGCTGTAGTTTCATTCCAATTGGTCGAAAAAGTTACGGACATATCCACTTTTTCCATGCCAGACTTAAAATCTGCTGCATTCGGTAGCGTGAACATCGGATTCACACCATCCATGAGCAAAACACCGACTTTTCCGGCATTCATATCAGCAACAAGCGCATTAACCGCTTTTGCATTTCCCTGTCTTATATATCGAGGTGCTTTTGCATCAAAAGCCTCGCTACCCAACATTTCGTTGATAGCTAAAACAATCGTCTGAACATTGACATCATCAATTCCGGAAACGACGACAGCTTTACTTTGGTTTTTCCTTATCTGAGCAACAACCCCATCTAATGTCCGCTGTGCTTCGCCCAACAATTCACCACCAACGGAAGAACCATTTAAAGCCGCATATAATTTAGCAATCGCGATTTTTTGGAACATTGGCGTTAAGGGCACGCGCTTATCCGCATTGGAACCGGTCAAAGACATATTTGCCTCAAACTGCACATGGCGTGACATTTTTCCATTTTTAGGAACACGTCCTTTTGAATATCCACTATCGTATCCACCGCCTTGCCAGTCCGCAAGAAAATCAGCACCGAAGGAAACAATCAAATCGGCTTTTTCAAAATCATAATCAGGTAAAGCGCGCTCGCCATACTTATTCTCATAAGCGGTTGCCGCAGCGTCTTCCGAAATAGCATCGTATGTAACATGATTTACATTACCATAAGCCGCCTTGAACTCCTCGATTAATCTCGTGGTCGAAGGACTAGCATAGGTTTGAGTCAACAAAGCAATTTGCTTTCCTGAACCCTTTAAAGAATTTAATTTTGCTTTTGCAGCTCCATCCAATGCATCCCAATCGATATTCTCCCCATTGGCCATTGGCCCCTGCAATCGCGTACTGTCATATAAAGAGAGTACCGAAGCCTGAACACGCGCATTTGCGCCTCCACCGGTTTTTGCATAGCTATTGTTCTCTACTTTGATAGGGCGGCCCTCTCGGGTCTTAATCAATATACTGGCAAAATCAAATCCGTTGGCAATAGTAGTGGCATAGAAATTAGCGACTCCAGGAACAACATTCTCAGGAGCCACTACGTAAGGAATCGATTTAATCACCGGCCCCTCACAAGCGGCCAATGAAGCTGCAGCGGTACTAAAGCCCACATATTTTAAAAAGTCCCTTCTATTGGTACTCGTGGCTTCCAAATTTTCTTTGTCGCCCAAGAAGTCATCCACAGGAATTTCCTCAACAAACTCATTCTGCCGTAGCGTCTCAACAATGGAATCGTTAGGATTTAACTCCGCTTCGCTTTTCCAATATTTTTTATTCGATGCCATACGTTATATCTGTAATTAGCTACTTTTCTTGTAAATTAATAGTGACACTTTCCACATTCCAACCCACCCATTTGAGCCGCTGTCAAATTCTCAACTCCATATTTCTTTGAAAGTTCCGCATGTATTTTTTCGTAATATTCATTGCCTTCGACCTGAATATTGGTCTCGCGGTGACAATTGATACACCAGCCCATGGTCAATGGGGAATACTGGTACATAATCTCCATTTCCTCTACAGGACCGTGACATGTCTGACATTCAATCTTACCAACCTCGACATGCTGTGAGTGATTGAAATAAGCAAAATCAGGCAAGTTGTGTATTCTTACCCACTCCACTGGTTTTGATTCACCCGTATAGTTCTGATTTTCTTCGTCCCAACCAACGGCAGCGTACAATTTTTTTATTTCACCGGTATAGAATTCATTGGTGTACCCATTTGCAAGATCTTCTTGTGAAGGCCCTTCGGGGTTTCCTTTATATTCGTAAATCGATTTATGACAGTTCATACAAACATTTAAGGAAGGAATACCGGAATGCTTCGATTTTCTTGCGGAAGAGTGACAATACTTACACTCAATCTTGTTTGCTCCGGCGTGAATCTTGTGTGAATAGTGTATCGGTTGAATAGGGGCATAGCCCTGATCAACACCCACCTGCATCATCCATCCATAGGCGAAATAAGCACTCCCTAATAGAAGGAAAATAACCGTAACAAGAACTAAGAATTGGTTTTTAACAAAGGCTTTCCAAATTGGCGGTCTTTTCCGTTCTTCACTTTCCAACACCACCCCATTCGCGACCATCACCCTTTTCAAGGTGGCATTCACCGAATACAACATGAAAATCAATATCGCGAAAACCAAGGCAAGAGCACCTAAGATAAGTTCGTTTGAAATACCAGAACTAGACGCACCGGAAGCAACAGCGACATCACCAAGATCTGCAGTCACAGGAGCTGGTGGCGGTGCGGCATTATAGGCTAGAATATCATCAATGTCTTCATTTGAAAGTGTTGGAAAAGCGGTCATTGCCGCCTGATTGTATTCGTTGTAGATCTTGACCGCGTAGGCATCCCCGGATTTAATCATCCCCGGACTATTCTTTATCCAAGAATAAAGCCATTCTTTATCAAGACCTTCGTCCTCTGCCAACCGAGCTTCAACATTTCGAAGCGCAGGACCCGTCATTTTACGATCTAAAGCATGGCAAGCCGCACAATTTTGATTGAATAATGATTTACCCTTTACAGGGTCACCACCCGAAGAAGTTTCAGCCTCAACTGCAACTTCAGCGACTTCATCTTGTTGTGCAATAAGCGAAATGGAAAAGAGTAGAAAAAATACGAGACTGATACCTAATACTTTAGAAATTTGATCGCGGTATGTAACCTTTTTCATATATAAAATATTTCAATCAAGATTTGGCACGGTAATTTCATTTGAACCAAGAAAAACCTAAAATTATCACGACCTAAATCGATGGCAAAAATACGACATAGACTTTATTTGGAAAATCTTAACGTATTGATAATTTATAATTTATAATTATTCTAAATAAATGGGATTTGTTTTGTTTGACCTTCAAAGAATTACCTTTGCAGAAGCAGGCAACACATCTATCTAATAAAGTATGAAAACAGTTTATTACATGATGATTTTGGCGTTTTCCGTCACTTTTGCATCAGCGCAGCAAGGCGATATCAAAATTGAACAGGATGATAAAATCGTTGATTTACTAGACATCTATAAAACGTATAACGAGAGTTCCGAATATTACAGAATTCAAGTGGGTTTTGGATCCTATGACAAGGCCGAACGTATAAAATCGGAGGTAGAAATCGATTTTCCCGACATGGCTTCCAAAATTGATTTTGACTCCCCCACCTATCGGGTTCGCTTGGGACGATTCAAGACCAAACTCGAAGCTGAACGGAAGTTCAAAGAAGTCCGTTCAAAGTATCCGGACGCGATGTTATTGAAACCAAAAAAATCGACCAAATAGGTCGATTTTTTTTGCTTTGTATTAAAAAGATTCACGCCTTCACGGGAATGAAAATAATGTTCTATTTACTTTAACTTCTTGGCAACAGCGACTTCCTGAAAAGCTTCTACGATATCACCTTCTCTAATATCATTGTAGTTTTTGACTTGCAATCCACAATCATAACCTTTGGCAACCTCCTTGACGTCATCTTTGAATCGCTTCAGAGAAGATAGCTCACCCGTAAAGACCACAACACCATCTCGTATCAATCGGATACCAGAATTCCTGAAGATTTTTCCAGAGGTAACCATACAACCTGCAATGGTACCTATTTTTGAAATCTTGAATGTTTCACGAATTTCGGCGTTACCGGTAATCTCTTCTTTGATTTCCGGAGAAAGCATTCCCTCCATGGCATCTTTCAAATCATTGATAGCATCATAGATAATGGAATACATACGGATATCGATTTCCTCCTTATCAGCGATATCCCTTGCATTACCCATAGGTCGAACGTTAAATCCAATTACTATGGCATCTGATGCAGAGGCCAATAAGACATCCGATTCGGTAATTGCTCCGACTCCTTTATGAATGATATTTATTTGAATCTCATCGGTAGAAAGTTTCTGGAAAGAATCTGTTAATGCCTCCACAGAACCATCAACATCTCCCTTAAGGATGATGTTCAATTCTTTAAAGTCGCCTAATGCGATACGTCTTCCGATTTCATCTAATGTAATGTGACGTTGTGTACGGACTGATTGTTCACGTTGCAATTGTGATCTTTTGGTAGCGATTTGTTTTGCTTCCCGCTCATCTTCCATGACATTGAAACGGTCACCCGCCTGTGGCGCTCCATCCAGACCCAATATCGAGATAGGGGTTGCCGGGCCTGCTTCTTGAACTTCATTTCCACGTTCATCTTGCATCGCCTTTATCTTACCACTATTGGTACCCGCTAAAACATAGTCACCTATTTTTAAAGTACCATTTTGCACTAAAATTGTGGATACATAACCACGGCCTTTATCCAAGAACGCTTCAACTACGGCGCCATTAGCTCCTCTATCAGGATTTGCCTTTAGCTCTAACAATTCAGCCTCCAATAAAACCTTTTCCAATAATTCCTTTACACCTTCTCCGGTTTTAGCGGAAATATCATGTGATTGAATTTTACCCCCCCAATCTTCGACCAATAAATTCATCGCGGCCAAGCCTTCTTTGATTTTATCAGGATTCGCAGTGGGTCTATCTATTTTGTTAATAGCAAAAACGATTGGAACATTAGCTGCCTGTGCATGGGCAATTGCTTCTTTCGTTTGCGGCATGATGTCATCATCCGCAGCAATAACGATTACGGCGATATCCGTAATTTGGGCACCCCTTGCCCGCATGGCCGTAAAGGCTTCGTGACCGGGTGTATCCAAGAATGTGATTTTTTGTCCATCTTCCAATTGTACGGCATACGCACCTATATGTTGCGTAATTCCACCGCTTTCTCCGGCAATAACATTGGCTTCGCGAACATAATCCAATAACGAAGTCTTACCATGGTCGACGTGACCCATTACCGTAACGATTGGAGCTCGAGGTTTTAAATCTTCAGCCGAATCCTGGATTTCCTCAATAGCTTCTTCTATTTCAGCCGTAACAAATTCCACTTCATACCCGAATTCTTCAGCCACAATCGAAAGTGTTTCGGCATCTAGTCGCTGGTTCATCGTGACCATCATACCCAATGACATACACGCCGAGATAATCTCGGTTGTAGAAACGTTCATCATGGTCGCTACCTCATTTGCAGTTACGAACTCTGTAACTTTCAAGGTCTTACTTTCTATTTCTTGTATTTCAATATCGGCCTCCGTTTGCATACGGTGCTGATCTCTTTTATCCCTTCTATATTTGGCACCTTTTCCTTTCTTGGATTTCCCCTGTAATTTTTCTAGGGTTTCACGTACTTGTTTTTGTACATCTTCCTCAGTAGGCTCAACCTTATTTACAGTTGCAAAACGTGGTCCTTTTCTTGCTCCTGGGCCATTATTTCTAGCACCTGCTCCTCTCGCACCAGCCTTATTACTGACAATACGTTTTCGTTTCCTCTTTCTATCGGTGCTATCGGCTTTCTTTGGTTCTTCCTTCTTTTTCTTCGGCTTCTGAAATTTCGTAAGGTCGATCTTATCGCCTAATATCTTAGGTCCGGTAAGCTTTTGATACTGAGTCGTTAGTTTTTCATCAGCTCCCTTTTCATCAGCTACCTTTTTGTCAGCTCCCTTTTCTTCAACTACCTTTTTGTCAGCTACCTTCTCATCAACAACCTTTTCATCAACTACCTTTTCGTCGCTTTCAACAGGCTTCTTTATCTCAACTTCCTCAACAGTGGGAGATACCGGTTCTACAGGCGGAGAAACTGGTTCTACAGCCTTGCTTTCTTCAACAACTGCTGTTTTGACCTCTTCTTTGACTACTTCTTTTTCTTTTTTCTTAGGAGTTAAATCAATTTTACCAACTGTCTTCGGTCCGGCAAGTTCAGCTCTGGCTTTAATGACTTCAGTTTTACCTTGACGTCGTTCTCGAGCCAATCTTCTTTCCTCTTGCTCCTGTTCTAATTGGATTCTTATCGCTTCCTTTTCCTTGCGTTTCTCCTCACCGACTTCCTTCGACGCAACTTTCTTGCTCATGTCTGTCTGGAACTCATCCAAAAGCACTTGGTGTATATCCTCAGATATTTTTGTGGTAGGTCGCGCCTCGATATCATGCCCTTTAGAAGCAAGATAATCTACCGCCCTATCCAAAGAAATATTAAGTTCCCTGAGAACTTTATTAAGCCTTATTGTTGCATTTTCTGCCATAAATACTGATTCCTGTTCTTCGCAATAGCTATAAACTACTGCTAATATATAGTTATTCTTCTAATTCTGCTTTTAGTATACGTACAACTTCCGAAATTGTCTCCTCTTCCAAATCTGTTCTTTTTACCAAATCGTTCACATCTTGTTCCAAGACACTTCTTGCGGTATCCATCCCTATTTTCTTGAATTCTTCGATAATCCATGCATCGATTTCATCAGAGAATTCGGTCAACTCGACATCCTCTTCAACACCTTCACGGAACACATCAATTTCATACCCAGTTAATTGACCTGCCAATCTGATATTATGACCTCCCCTTCCAATTGCTTTCGAAACCTCTTCAGGCTTCAAATAAACTTGAGCGGTCATTTTCTCATCGTTCAATTTTACAGATGAAACCCTAGCAGGACTCAATGCGCGGGTTACCATCAATTGTGGATTGGCTGTCCAGTTGATTACATCTATATTTTCATTTCCCAATTCACGAACAATACCGTGAATACGAGATCCTTTCATCCCCACACAGGCACCAACTGGGTCGATACGGTCATCGTATGAATCCACAGCAACTTTTGCTTTTTCACCTGGAATTCGCACCACTTTTTTGACCGAAATCAGACCGTCAAAAACCTCTGGAATCTCTTGAAAAAACAACTGTTCCAAAAATTTAGGTGAACTTCTCGACATAATAATGGCCGGCTTGTTCCCCTTTAATTCTACACTTTCGATAATACCTCGAACGTTATCTCCTTTTCTGAAGAAATCAGAAGGTATCTGTCTGTCTTTTGGCAAGATAATTTCGTTTCCTTCGTCATCTAAAAGAATAATCGCTTTGTGTCTAATATGATGTACTTCAGCGGTATATATCTCACCTTCAAGATCTTTAAACTGCTTATAAATAGTAGTATTATCATGCTCATGAATTTTAGAAATCAGATTTTGACGCAAGGCCAAAATCGCTCTTCTACCTAAATCCATTAATTTCACTTCCTCGGATACATCCTCACCAACCTCAAAATCAGGCTCTATTTTGCGCGCCTCTGTTAGTGATATTTCTTCATTGGGCTCCTCTACTTCCCCATCTTCAACAACAATACGGTTTCTCCATATTTCTAAATCGCCCTTATCCGGGTTGATTATGATATCGAAGTTGTCATCCGAACCAAATTTCTTCTTGAGGGCGTTTCTAAAAACGTCTTCCAAAATTGCCATCAAGGTTACTCTATCAATGAATTTATCGTCTTTGAATTCTGAGAATGATTCGATCAACGCAATATTTTCCATGAGTCTACTACCGTTAAAATTTTAATATAACTTTTGCTTCTTTTATATCAGAAAAATCGATTTCCTGTTTTTTCTGAACTGTTACTTTCCCTTTTCCAATGGGTTTGGGTTCCCGTGCTTTCCATTCTAAAATAATTCCATCGTCCGTAGCGGCTGTTAGGTTTCCCTCTATTGTTGCTTCTGAAGTTTTCACTTCCAATTTTCTTCCGACATTCTTTTTATATTGCCTTGGCAGTGCCAGTGGCGCCGTCGCACCTGCTGAAGCTACTTCCAAAGCAAAATCAACCTCATCCCTATCTAGATTATGCTCAATAGCCCTACTTATCTTCATACAATCCTGAACGGTAACGCCATCATCTCCGTCGATAACCACTTTTATTTTATTATCTGTTGAAATCGAAAAATCAATCAAAAACAAAGAACTGTCTTCTTCTAAAGCATCGTTCAATAAAGTGGTTACTTGATCCTTCAACATAACTATAATACAAGTTTCAAAAGATACCACTCTGCAGCGGTATTAGTTCGATTTGCCCGTTCCACGTGGCACTATGCGCACTAAGAACGAAAATCCCACAAACAAAAAAGAGGACTTAAAAAGGTCCCCTCATGAATACTATTATATCCGTTCAGTGGTGCAAAGATACAACTTTTCTATTATTTCACAATAGTAATAATGACACGAAAATTTCGTTTTAAGCATGCCTTGCTATCGGAATCAAAATGTGTGCGAGGGGTATAGAATACAGCTTGGGAAAAGCCGATGTGTTCCAATTAAACAGTACTTTTAATTAAAATCAACCCACACGACCGCCATGGAAATTTTTACTTCGTATAATCTGATCATAGAAGCATCAGTAATTGTAGTTCTTTCTTTTTGGTTCAATGGTATATCCAAAAAAACCAATATACCGTCTGTACTAATGCTAATCGTTTTAGGTGTTATTATCAAGATACTCCTTGATATTTTCGCTCCAAGTGTTCCAGATTTTGAGGGCTCGCTTGAAATTCTAGGCACCGTTGGATTAATTATGATTGTGCTCGAAGCCGCTTTGGAATTAGAACTGAAAAAGGAAAAACTCATCCCAATCCTTAAATCAATGGCCATTGCCTTAATCGAACTAGTAGGTTCGGCATGGGTAGCGGCATTGATTTTATATCAATTCATAGACGGTATGACCATGCAATCGGCATGGCTATACGCTACCCCATTATCGATTTTATCAAGCGCTATAATCATACCAAGTGTAGGCGGTTTGGCCGAAGCTAAAAAGGAATTCCATATCTACGAGAGTACCTTTTCCGATATTTTCGGAATTATGATGTTCTATTTTTTAACCGGAGGGTTAAACCCCGCCGAAGATGGAGGTGTGGTTGGTTTTTCAATCAATTTATTGATTACGATCGTTATTGCAGTAGTCGCGAGTTACGCCATAATATTGATTTTTCAGCGTATTAAAAGCCAAGCAAAACTTTTCTTATTGATCGCGGTCTTGTTGCTCCTTTATGCAATTGGAAAGAAAATGCATCTTTCATCATTGATCATTATTTTGATTTTCGGACTCATCGTCAAGAACATCAAATTGTTCTTCCCAGGAAAAACAGCCGTGTTCTTAGAAGAAGATCGTATGCATCAAATTTATCATGAGCTTCATATCATAACTTTAGAAACAGCCTTCATTGTGCGCACCTTTTTCTTTGTGATATTCGGTATCACTATCGTGCTATCTTCTTTGCTCAGCTTCAAGGTGACACTCATCAGTATTTTGATTATCGCCTCGATATATGCAATACGATGGGTGGTTTTAAGGGTTTTTGTGGGAAACGATATTTTACCACAACTTTTTATTGCCCCTAGAGGTTTGATAACCGTTCTACTTTTTTATGCCATACCCAATCAGGCAAAAATCGAAGGTTTTGAATCAGGAATTCTACTCTTTGTTATAATCGCAACAAGTTTGATCATGACTTGGGCCATGATCAAAGACAAACACAAAATGGGAACTTTACTCGATGAAATCGATGGGGAGGTTTTAGCGAGAAATAAGGCTGAGGATGCTTTGAATGAGCAAATGGAAGCCCTTGGGACTTTTGAGCCGGAAGCGGCGGAGAATCCTCAAAAGAATGGTGGTATGCAGATGAATGATATGGATAAAGAACCTCCAGAGTAATATCCGGGTAAAAAAAATCCCGATACTTTCGAATCGGGAATTTAAGTTGGCCCACAAGGACTCGAACCTTGAATGTCGGTACCAAAAACCGGTGTGTTACCAATTACACCATGGGCCAAAACTACTCTATATACCGAATCCAGTTCAGCATTCGAGCGTGCAAATTTAATACAAACTTTGGTACACACAAACATTTTTCAAAACAATAATATTAAAAAATGAATCCCGCTACTTGTTAAAGGTTTATCAAAAACATATTCCTATATCTGTTATAATTAGTAATTTCGCCCCATCCGTTAAATCAAAACGTACATGTTTTCAAAGAACTTCGAAAAATGGGATGCCATCATAGGATGGGTTGTTTTTTTTATAGCCTTCATTACTTATTTCATTACAGTTGAACCCACAAGTAGTTTTTGGGATGCGGGCGAATACATCGCCACTTCAGCCAAGCTACAAGTTGGTCACCCGCCAGGAGCACCACTTCTGCAAATGATAGGTGCTTTTTTCGCCATGTTTGCCTTTGGTGATGATCAAGTGGCGCGAATGGTGAATTTTGTTTCAGGCGCCTCAAGTGCGTTTACCATCTTGTTCATGTTTTGGACAATTACCAATCTTACCCGAAAACTCATTACAAAAAAAGAACAATTGACCAACAGCAAAGCCATGGCCGTTCTCGGTAGTGGGCTTGTTGGCAGTTTGGCTTTTACCTTTTCCGATAGTTTTTGGTTCAATGCCGGAGAAACAGAAGTATACGCCATGGCCAGTTTTATCATGGCCTTATTGTTATGGTTGGGGCTTAAATGGACGGATAATTTAGACCACCCAAGAGGCAATCGCTGGCTAGTATTGATTTCTTATGTAGTGGGCCTGACCTTCGGCATTCAATTCATGGGCTTTTTGGCGATACCATCCATCGGGTTGCTCTATTATTTTAAAACTTACGAGAAAACAACAGTCAAGAATTTCTTACTCGCCAATATTGCGGTTGTTGCCATTCTGATGTTGGTCTATAAATTTTCATTGACCTATGTGCTTCAATTTTTCGGGTGGGGCGAGGTATTTTTCGTCAATAATATCGGACTACCTTTCAATTCAGGATCTATTATTATCGGACTTCTGTTCATCGCTGCCTTTTACTTTGGACTCAATTATACTAGAAAAAACAACTATAGAATAGCCAATACTATTGTATTGTGTTTAATGTTCTTGTTCTTGGGCTTTTCTTCATGGATAATGCTTCCTATACGGGCCAATGCACAGGTCGTCATCAATGAAAACAATCCGGCAGATGCAAGGGCGCTTTTGGCCTATTACAATCGTGAACAATATCCGGGGGTTGATAGCCCTGTTTATGGTGCATATTACTCGGATGCTTTTGCCCCGGCAGGAAAGGAAAAAGATGAGAAGCCCAAGTACGAGCGCGACGAAAAGTTAGGCAAATACGTAATTGTCAACCTCTACAAAGATGCCTTGCAAGAGGCGCACGAAGACCATGTTGGTATTCTCCCGCGAATGTGGAGCACCCAGCATGCTGAGAATTATATGCGTTATTTTGGACCACTTGATTTCAAAATGAAACAATCAAACGAGGAGCTTCGTGCCGCTGTAAAACAGGTAAAAGATGGTTTTGCGACGGGTGAAATAGATGCTGAGCAATATATCAGTTTCCTAAAACGCTTCAGTGAGTACATTGAAGTTGAACCTCCATCGGTTTGGGATAATGTGAAGTACATGTTCGAATTTCAGTTCGGTTATATGTATTGGCGTTATTTTATGTGGAATTTTACCGGTAAGCAAAATGACGTACAAGGGAGATACAACCAAAACGGAAATTGGCTAAGCGGTATCGATTTTATTGATGGTATGAGGCCGGTTCTTGGCAGTCAAGACAATCTACCAAGTGATGTAGAAAACAATAAAGGTCGAAATACCTATTATTTCTTACCGCTAATATTGGGAATCATAGGTTTGGTTTTTCAGATTTCAAAAAACCCTAAACAATTCTGGGTGCTCTTCGTATTCTTTATGTTTACGGGTATTGCCATTCAGTTTTACACGAACCCTTATATATTTCAACCGCGAGAACGTGACTATTCTTTGGTAGGATCTTTCTACATCTTTGCCTTATGGATAGGCTTAGGCGTATACGGACTATTCGATGAATTCCGAAAATTTGTGACTCCAAAAATATTGGCGCCGGCCATTACGATTGTTTGCCTGCTGGCCGTGCCCACCGTTATGGCCTATCAAAACTGGGACGATCATGACCGCTCGAATCGCTTTACGGCCAACTCGACCGCAAAAGCCTATTTGGATTCCTGTCAAAAAGATGCCGGGGCAATATTGTTTACGATAGGCGATAATGACACCTTTCCGCTGTGGTATGCCCAAGAAATAGAAGGTTATAGAACAGATGTCCGCGTGGTTTGTACAAGCCTCTTTGAAACGGATTGGTATATTGACCAAATGAAACGCCAAGCCTATGAGAGTGATCCGATTCCTTCTCAAATCAGCCATGAAAAATACCGCTGGGGATCTCGCGATGTCCTTTACCACCAAAATGCGGATGCACTTTTCAACAAACAAGTATCGGAAAGTAGATGGACCGTTCAGGCCTTTATCGATTGGGTCGATGGCGATAAACCAGAGACCAAATTAAAATATTATTTCGAAAAGGCTGGTGCAGATCCTGATGCCTATTCCGAAAATGTACAAAATATCGTGTACTACCCTACTACCAAAATTAGGGTCCCCGTAAATAGAAAGAACGTTTTGGAAAGCGGATTGGTCAAACAAAAAGACTCCGCTTTAATCGTTGATTTTATCGATATCGAATTGCCGTCTAGTGCCATTACGAAAAAGAGTATGATGATGTTGGATATTTTGGCCAATAATGATTGGAAAAGACCCATTTACTTTTCCGGAGGAAGCTTCGACGATGCCGAATTTATATGGATGAAAGATTACTTACAATTAGAAGGTCTTGCCTACAAGCTTGTTCCCATAAAAACGGAACGAAAAAATGGTTTTGAAATGGGACGGATTGATAGTGATCATATGTATGATATTGTTAAAAATTGGGAATGGGGTAATTCTGGAGACCCAGATATCTATCACGATACCCAAACAAGAATACAAGGAGTTACCTTCCGTAGTAATTTAGCCCGCCTAACCGAGACCTTACTCGAAGAAAACAAAATAGAAAAGGCAAAGGATGTTATCGATATGGCCATGACCAATATGCCCTTAGACCAGTACGGTTATTACACCTTGATTGAACCATTCATTGATGGGTACTATAAAACAGGGGAGACTTCAAAAGCACATGATCTTTTCGAAAGACTTAAAACCAAATATCAAGAGCGTCTGAATTACTATTCGTTGCTGCCAGTAGATCAAAAAATAAGTCATGGCGAGGATATATTAGGAGATATGGAGGCGTACAATCGTATCGTTGATATTTTGGTTATCAACAATGACCGCGATAAAGCGGAAAAAGAAACGCTTATTTTCAATGAATACTTTGACAAGTTCTATGGAGATCAATTCGAAAACCCGAGGGATACCCATAGAACCGAAGATCCTGACATGCAGGATTCTGGAGAAGTCAATTCAGACTCAACACAATTAGATACATTAAGCGAAAAACCAGCAGATACTATTGCCGTGGAATAAATCGGGGTTTAAACGTACTCTTTTAAAATTCCAATAAGGGTATTAGCATCTTGCTCGCCACTTTGGCGCCACACCATTTCCCCTTTCTTGTAGATCATCAATGTTGGGAGGCCCTTTACACGAAGTGCCTGTGAAAGCTCTTTATTCTTGTCCACATCTATTTTTATCACCTTGCCCTTATCGCCCAAGGCAGCGGCTACATCCCTTAAAACAGGATGCATAGCAGTAGATTGATCGTTCCATTCTGCATAGAAATCTAACAGTACCGGAACGGTTAAATCTATAAGTTCCCCAAATTTTGACATAGCTAAATCATTGATTTAATATCCAAATGTAATAAAAAATGTTAAATCTATAGCTAAACCCTAGGGTACATGGTCTTTTCACGAGGTTAAATCTATGTTAAGGGTTTTTTCTTTAAGGTAATCACGGTTATTTCGGGCCATATACCTACCCTGCCCGGATACCCTAAAAAACCGAAACCTCTATTGACATTTATGAATTGCCCTAACTCTTCATAGATACCTGCCCATTGCTTGTAACGCCATTTTACAGGGCTCCACTTGATCCAACCCGGAATCTCAATTCCAAATTGCATGCCATGCGTATGACCGCTTAGTGTTAGATGATAGTGGTAATCATCGGGGACCACCTCTTCTTCCCAATGACTGGGGTCATGGCTCATTAAGATCTTGAAATCACGCTTATCGACCGCTGATTTGGCTTTTTTTAGATCACCCGCCTTTTTGAAGCCCCCTTTGCCCCAATTTTCTACGCCTATAAGTGCAATGCGATCCTTACCTATTTGTAGAAAGCGGCTTTCATTCAACAACAAGTCAAAACCGATTTCTTGTTGTAATTTTTTCAGGTCTTCGAGATTGGCTTTTTTTGCTTCCGGAGTTTCCCAATCCACATAATCGCCATAGTCATGGTTTCCCAAAACGGAAAACTTACCATCTTTTGCTTCGAGTTTGGCAAAAAGATCTTTCCATGGGTACATTTCCTCAGCCTTGTTATTGACCATATCCCCGGTAAAAAGCAAAACGTCACTTTTTTGTCGATTGACCAGATCGATTGCATACTCGATTTTTTCGCGATTATCGAAACTACCGCTATGTACATCAGAAATTTGAGTGATCTGATAACCATCGAACGCAACGGGCAGATCATCAAATTCCATGGTATACTTCAGAACCTTGAAATTATATTTACCCTTGTACATCCCATAAAGCAAGGCTCCAAAAGGAACAGAGGCGACCCCCATGGCAATTAGGCTTAGAAAGCGTCTGCGTTGTGGTAAGGTAAAATCTTTCGTGCTTCCCGATAATTTCTGGTATATGCCGGTTATGAGTCGGAATATATCCTCAGAAAAAAGAAAAATAACGGTAATCAATTTAAAGGTAATCATGGTCAATAAAAACCCGAAAGCATAACTCTTGGCCCTACTGAGAACCCGGCCCTGCTCCTCTCCCAAAGTGAATTGGAACACGAAATTACCCAATACGAGTAATGAAAGAGCAATGAAAACATAATACACCCAAGGATATCTAGATCCTGTTTTTAAAGCCTGTAGCGCGTAAAAACCCAAGAAGAGATAAAAGGCAATAAATAAAATCCAACGGAGCATGGCTATTTTTTTTTGTAAAGGTATTTTGAAACTATGGGCTAGAAGGGATTTTACCTTTTATTTAACGCTTCTAACAACTTCCTGTAATCTTTCGAAATTGGATATTGGTATGGAATCATCGGATAACATCTTTGGAGCGTTCATGGGCACCTTTGGATCTTTATCTAATTTTTGGTGCATTTTAACACCCGATAAATGAATCGCTTTAAATCCCTTTTCCTTAAACAAGTGGGCATTGGATACGTTTATACCAGACCCAGGCATGATGGTACAGAGCAACGCTTTTTTTTGAAGTTCTGAAAGCAAATCTATTCCTTCCTGTGCCGTTTTTTGTTGCCCTGAAGTCAAAATGGCATCTACACCCATTCTCTCGAGCCATTCCAATCCCAGAAAAGGATCTGGGACCCAATCAAAAGCACGATGGAATGTCGTTTTAAGGCCGTGGTTCATTTCCTCCAACTCCCGAAATCTGATTTCGTCAAAATCAAAATTCGCATGTAGCATTCCAATTGCAATACCTTCAATACCCATTTCGGAACAAAGTTTGATATCGCTTTTCATGATTTCAAATTCGTCATCAGAATAGGTAAAGTCACCACTTCGCGGTCGAATAAGCACCCTTACAGGAATGGATATCTTCTCACTTACTGCTTTCAATAGGCCATATGAGGGTGTAATTCCTCCGACCGCGAGTTCCGAACAAAGTTCGATTCTATCCGCTCCCGCTTTTTCTGCATTCAATGCGGATTGCAATGAATTAGCACACACTTCTACTAGCATTTCCTTATATTTATTCGCTTAAAAATAATCAACCCGAACCGATGCAAAGAAGAAACTTCCTAAAAAATTCAAGTGCCGCTGCCGCGGGATTGATTTCCACACCTTTGATTACCTCTTGTAAGGATCAGGCGGCGGCGAAAATCGTTGAAACCGAAACTACAAAGACCTTACATCCGATTACCATTTGCACATGGAATTTTGAAAACGCTACGGCAAAGGCTTGGGAAGTTTTGGCTGCCGGTGGCAGTTCATTGGATGCCGTACAACAGGGGGCCATGGTCGAAGAAGCCGATGTCAACAATCAAACCGTAGGCGTGGGTGGTAGACCAGACCGCAATGGAAATGTGACGTTGGACGCCTGTATCATGGACAAGGACGGTAATTGTGGTGCAGTACTTTGTATGCAGCATATTGCCAGTCCGGTTTCCGTAGCCAGAAAGGTGATGGAAGATACTCCACATGTAATGCTTGCTGGCAGAGGTGCGGAACAGTTCGCTTATGAAAAAGGATTTAAAAAAGTGAATCTGCTTACCGAGCAATCAAAAAAAGAGTGGCTCGAATGGAAGAAAACATCTGAATACAAACCTATTATCAATATCGAAAACCATGACACCATTGGCATTCTAGCTATTGACAAAAACGGAGCTATTTCAGGGGCTTGTACCACAAGTGGGATGGCTTATAAATATGCGGGTCGCGTAGGTGATTCACCCATTATTGGTGCAGGACTATTCGTCGACAATGAAATTGGTGCTGCCACTGCAACTGGAGTTGGTGAAGAAGTAGTGCGAACCGTTGGCAGCTTCTTGATTGTGGAATTGATGCGCCAAGGTAAATCACCGCAAGAAGCGTGCGAGGAAGGTGTGAAACGCATAATGGCCAAAAACAAGGACCGAACCGATTTTCAAATCGGCTTTATCGCTATCAATAAAAAAGGGGAAACCGGTGGGTACTGTATTCAACCCGGGTTTACTTATCGCACGTATTCGGAAGATGGGCATGTAAATAATCCTTCTAAGAGTTTTCTCTAGACCTGAGATCTCTTTGATTCAAGATGCAAGAACTTCGATAAGACTTTTAAAACTCTTTGTCCAATCACCATTTTCTAGACACTTTTTTCTACTTTTAGAAACTCATTAATCGTCACTTTCATAAAATCCGATGGCAGAACAAAAACGACTTTTTTTACTAGATGCATTCGCTTTGATTTTTCGTGGGTATTATGCCCTGATCAAAAAACCGAGAATCAACTCCAAAGGAATGGATACCTCAGCTATTATGGGCTTTATGAATTCGCTTTTCGATGTCATTAAGCGCGAAAAGCCGGATCATTTGGCGGTTTGTTTTGACAAGGGGGGCAGTACCGAGCGTACCGAGCTATTTCCAGAATACAAAGCCAATCGAGATGAAACTCCGGATGCCATAAAAATTGCGGTACCCTATATACAAGATATTCTAAAGGCCATGCATATTCCGGTTGTGGTGAAGGAAGGTTGGGAGGCAGACGATATTATCGGCACATTGGCCAAACAGGCTGAGAAGGAAGAATACAAAGTTTTTATGGTCACCCCGGATAAAGATTTTGGACAATTGGTTTCCGAAAATATATTTATGTATCGTCCCGCACGAATGGGCAACGGTATTGAAATTTGGGGAATTCCTGAAATTCAAGCACGTTTCGGAGTAGAACGCCCCGAACAAGTCATCGATTATTTGGGCATGATGGGTGACGCCAGTGACAATATTCCAGGACTTCCTGGGGTGGGGGACAAAACCGCAAAAAAGTTCATAGAAGAATTTGGGTCCATGGAAAATCTTTTAGCAAATACTGACCAGCTAAAAGGTAAAATGAAGGAGAAAGTTGAAGCCAATGGTGAGCTAGGATTACTTTCAAAGCGGTTGGCCACGATAAGTCTTGATGTCGATGTAACGTTTAATGCCAAGGATTATGAGATGTCAGATCCTGATAATGCTAAAGTTCAAACCATATTTGAGGAACTTGAATTTAGAAGGCTAAAAGATCAGTTCATCAAAATATTTTCAGGTGAAGTAGAAGAATCCAAAACCGATACGGCCAACGCTCCCGCGAAAAAGGCAAAACCACAGGAAGCTGGAGGTGGACAATTTTCCTTATTCGGAGCAGACCCTTCCGAAGCGGGTGGTACGATAAAAGACTTAAATAGCCGTCGCACCATTGCCGATGTTCCGCATGTATATCAAAGCATTGCTCCTGGGATGGCCATGAAGCTTTTTGTTCAGAATTTGATGAAACAGACTTCCGTTTGTTTTGATACGGAGACGACCGGACTCAATCCTTTGACGGCCGAATTGGTAGGTATTGCTTTTTCTTGGGAGGCGACAAAAGGGTTTTACGTTCCCTTTCCGGAGGATAAAGACAAAGCTCAAGAAATCATCGAGCAGCTACGTCCTTTTTTCGAATCCGAGGAGATTGAAAAAATAGGTCAGAATTTGAAGTATGATATTAAAGTTTTGCATAAATATAACCTGAAGGTCAAAGGAAAATTCTTTGATACCATGTTGGCGCACTATCTCATCAATCCTGATATGCGCCATAATATGGATGTGCTTTCAGAAGCCTATTTGAATTACACACCCGTTTCAATTACAGAACTTATTGGCAAAAAAGGGAAAAATCAACTCTCAATGAGAGATGTTCCTTTGGAAAAGCAGACCGAGTATGCCGTTGAAGATGCCGATATCACGTTTCAATTGGCACAACACTTTAGACCTGAATTGGCTGAAGCCAAGACAGAAGATTTATTCAATGAGATCGAAATTCCGCTCTTGCATGTTTTAGCGGATATGGAGTTGGAGGGTATTAATTTGGATAAAACCTTTCTAAACTCGCTTTCAGAAGACCTCACCAATGATATCGCATCTTTAGAAAAGAAAATCTACAAAGCTGCTGGAGTTGAATTCAATATCGGATCACCAAAGCAATTGGGTGAAATTCTTTTTGATAAGATGAAGTTGGTCGACAAACCCAAAAAGACCAAAACCGGACAGTATTCAACGGCAGAAGATGTACTTTCTTATTTAGCCAAAGACCATGAAATCATTCAACATGTATTAGACTACAGGGGCCTAGCGAAACTGAAAAGCACCTATGTAGATGCCCTTCCTTTACAAGTAGACGAAAGCACAGGTAGAGTGCACACCGATTATATGCAAACTGTTGCCGCAACCGGAAGATTGAGTAGCAACAATCCCAATTTACAGAACATTCCGATTCGAACCGAACGCGGACGTCAGGTTCGAAAAGCGTTCATTCCACGGGATGAAAATTATACTTTGCTTGCTGCGGATTACTCCCAAATAGAACTAAGAATCATCGCTGCTTTGAGTGAGGAAACTACAATGATCGAGGCGTTCAAAAATGGCGAAGACATTCATGCCTCAACTGCAGCACGTGTATTTAATGTTCCGCTGGAAGAGGTTACTCGTGAGCAACGTAGCAATGCCAAAACCGTCAACTTCGGTATCATCTACGGCGTTTCTGCATTTGGATTGAGCAATCAAACCGACCTCTCTCGTTCAGAAGCCAAAGAATTGATCGAAACCTATTACAAGACCTACCCTAAACTCAGAAACTATATGGCTGAGCAGGTCGATTTCGCAAGAGATAATGGCTATGTCCAAACTGTTTTAGGAAGACGTAGGTACTTAAAAAACATCAATGGCAGTAATGCCATTGTGCGCGGAGCAGCAGAACGAAATGCGGTGAATGCACCCATTCAAGGGAGTGCGGCTGATATCATAAAAATCGCCATGATCAATATTCATCAAAAACTAACCGAAGAAAATTACAAGTCCAAAATGTTGCTTCAAGTGCATGATGAATTGGTGTTCGATGTCTACAATCCTGAAATGGATAAGCTCAAGAACATGGTCAAGTCTGAAATGGAAAATGCTTATACATTAGTAGTACCCTTGGATGTCGAACTAGGAGTTGGGGCGAATTGGTTAGAGGCGCATTAAAGATTACTGTTAAGCTTTTCAAAAAGACATACGAATGATCGATGAAATGCGTTCTTGTTGAAGAACCTCATATGAAGCTGAATCTATAAAAACCACTGTAGTGAAAAAGCTTCTTATCATCATTTCAATATTCGTTTTAGGACTTCAATGTGCTATTGCTCAATTTAGCGATACCCCCGAAACCACCACCACAAATCAGACCAAGGTCCAAAAGGTAAAAGTATTCCCTAATCCCGCCACGAACGTGGTCAATATCTTAGGGCTTCAAAACAGTAATCGGGCTGCTATTTTGATTACGGATGCTTACGGTAATGCGGTGTTAGAACACCATTGGGAAATCAAAAACAAGGCTTTGAACATTCCGGTAACTTCTTTGAATCCTGGAATTTACATAGTTACCATTCGTTCGATGGAACAGCAAGTGCAGACAAAATTCTACAAGCAATAATGCACCACTAGTCAAAAACAAAATTATAGGTCAAAGCGAATAATGGGCTGTTCATAATGGAAAGCTCATAAGTACCCAAAGGACTTCCAAGAAAAACATCGGTGTCAACCCCAGGTTGTCTTTGTGTGTAATATACATTGAAAGGATTCCTTCTTCCATAGACATTGTAAATGGTAAATGTCCAATCTCCTATCCATCTGCGATTCAACTTTTTACCGTATTTGATTTTCCATGAGAAATCCAAGCGATGATACGGCCGTAATCTCGCATTGTTACGTTCAATAAAAATGGGCACGTCGATATTTTCGAGTCGAAAAACACTATTGGCTACAGTATAAGGTCTACCCGTTTGTCCAGTGAAATTAAAACTCCATGTATTAAATTTATCTCCTTCGAAATTGATTGTAGCATTTACTACATGTGGCCTATCAAAATCGGATGGGAACCAATTATTATTGTTCACTCTATCGGCAAGATTTTCACTTTGAACACGCAATAGACTTCTTGACCAGGTATAATTAAGCCACCCATTTATTTTACCCCGTGGCTTTCTAATACTAAATTCAACGCCATAAGCTTCACCTTCGCCCTGAATCACATCGCGTACTAAGAACTCTTCTAAAAAAAAGTCTGCCCCTGGCTTATACGTTAAATTGTTTTTGGTATCACGATAATAGCCTTCCAGTCCAATTTCCACCTCATTATTAGCAAGATTTTTATATATGCCCAAGCCATAGGTATCACTCACCTGTGGTTTGATGGAAGGATCGGCTGTTTTCCAACGTGAAGTAGGTAACGGAGTTGTCGAATTATATACGTTTTGCAAATACTGATTCAATCGGGCGTAACTAGCTTTAACCGATGTATTCTCATTGAGTTTTATATTGGCCCCAAGTCGAGGCTCCAAGCCATTATAGGTTTTTACCCCCGCTCCCTTTTCAAATATTGTCTTCCCCAATAAAACTTCCGTCTCGGCATCAAAATTCCCTTGTGTAAAAGGCCCTACGAGGACGTAATGATTAAATCGTAAACCGGCAGACAATGAGACATTCTCAATGGGATCAAAATTGACATTCGCATATCCTCCAAATTCATAACTATCTTCCCTCGCCAACGAAACGGGCTGTATACTATTGGTATTACCGGGGATCAACTCTCCTGGGCTTATTCGGTATCGAATGGCCTGACCCCCCACATAATAATTTAGAGTTTCTGTAACATCTTTTGAAAATTCAGATATAAAACTTAAATAATTTATTTTCGAATCAAAAACAATCTCATTTTCACTATCGATTTCAGGAAAAATGGTCTTTGGCGTGTAGTTGCTCATCACCAAAAGCGTTCTTAAATTACTTTCATCATTAAAACTATGCCTCCAGTTCAGCGTTCCATTTAAGCTATTAAAATCATACTGATTATTTTCAGCATTGATGTTCTGTATTTTGGTAATGAGATCTAGTTGGTAAAAATCTTTGCTATAAAAACCTGTAAATGTGATTTGATCATCATCAGTGGGCAAATACAATAATTTAATTGTACTATCATAGAAATTTGCCTTCGTATTTTTCAACCGCTCAGAAACCAAGGGCAACAAAAAGTCTGTAAAACCAGCCCTAAGGCCCATGGTCATCATCAGTTTATCTTTAACTATAGGTGTTTCTATAGACAATCTACTGGAAACCAAACCAATACCGCCACTTAATTTAAATTTGTCCACATAGGGGTTTTTCACTTTAATATCAAGAACCGAAGTGATTCTTCCACCATACCGAGCAGGAATATTTGCGCGATATAAATCAACACTTCCCAACACATCCGGAGTGAAAACAGAGAATAACCCAAAAAGGTGTGTGGGATTAAATACTGGAGCATAATCGAATAATAACAAATTCTGATCCAATGCCCCGCCCCTTACGGAAAGCCCGTTACTAATCTCACCAGCATTGTTCACACCGGCTAAAAGGGTCATACCTCTCAACACATCCACTTCTCCCAAACCAGCTGGAATCTTCTTGATTTCTTGCGTTCCTAATTGCAAAGCACCCATTTGCGGAAGTTCTACGTTGTCATTTATTCTTTTTGCCCTGACAATGACTTCTGAAAGTTGTTCCTGTGCTTCCAGTAATTCTATTTTCAAAAATTGGCTGCTATTAAGCTCCAATTCGCGCACCTCACTTCGATACCCGATATAGGATATTGTAATCGTATATTTATCTTGGGGCAAGATAATATTAAACCGCCCGGAAGAATTGGTAATACCACCACAGGCACAAGGTTGTATGACAACCTCGGCACTTTCTAGAGGCAGACCAGTAACATTGTCCAGTATTTGAAATGACAGCGTATTTTCTTGTCCATATAATGTATTCCCAAAACATACTGTCATGGTCATGCATAAAAAGAATTTAATTAGATTCTTCTTTGAATGATGGTGACCAGAAAACTTTAGTCTACCCATTTTTCAGGTTGTATTGAGGTTCTAAAACGTGTTTCCGTACAAGGAACAGTTGTTGTAGCTGGCGGTGGATAAGGCGATAATAACGTAGGCTCAAGTTGCACGGATATTATTGGCTCTATCGAGTTTTCCGCTATGGCACTGCGATTTATAAAAACCGAAGCTACTGAAACAGGTGCCGCAGTGAATCTACCAAAAACGAAATCTTCACTATCGCTGACATTGGTCATATTGCCTATTAAGGCCGCTGGTGGTGGTGCGTTGAAGCCAGAATTATTGTCAACAATATCTTTTAGAATTTTATAATAGTCATAAGCTGCCGGGGTCAAGGTGAACTGTTGAATTTCGACAACGACATTTTCTTTTGTATACAAAGGGATGTTCGCAACTGGAAGATTCGATGTGCGCTTTCCATTTGAAAAACCATCATCGAAAATACTAATGCGCTCTGGAAAACGTATTTTCCAGCATGCCGTCTCACACAAATAATTGAAGAAATCGGGGGTGGGCACATCGGTACTTGTACACTCCCCATTTCTGAAAATTGAATCCAGGCAAGTTTCGCAAATATCAAGATTTTCAAAGGATCGAAATGTCCAATAATAGAAATTTTCCTGGCTTTCAGGATCATCAAAGGTAACTGAGATTAAATGCCCGGGCTGAAACTCGCCAGTGCCCTCATCAAATTGCAATTCAGGATTATAGTCTGCATTGATGTCGGATATCGGTACGGGCTCTAGAATGGTTTCAGATGAAGATTGATATTGGGTACCATCGATTAAAATGATAGACAATTGCCACCTATCTCCAATCTGTGCCTTAAAATCTGGCGGAGGCACATAAACACCCTCCTCTTCAGTTAAGAATATGGTTTGACCTGAATCAGCGTTTTTAAAAGAAACCGTCGCTCCTTTTTCGAAAACCGTAGTATTGACTCCGAATTCAGTAACGGACTTATTAATAATAACATAAGAAGCACCTTCCAATGTAGAAGCAAAACCTTCTACAAAAACCAGCCCAGCTTTAAATTCAAATTCAGGCGCTACGGGGTCAATGCAACCTAAAAGCAACATAGAAAAGAAAAGAAAAATTTGATAAAAAAATCGTGTTGTCATACTTAGGCCAAAAAATCTGTCGCCCTAAAGATAACCGTATTTGTGTAACGAACAATCTATCTAATGAAAAACAAAAAGCCCTTCCGATTTACGAAAAGGCTTTAATTTTTTAAAGGGTAATCCTAACTATATCTTTTTGAAGATCAATTGTCCTTCATCATTGAAATTGTCAATATCCAAATCAGAGGCATCTACGGTCATCGTATCACCGTTAATAGTGACATCAACCATAATAGTTTGTCCATTTTCATCAATTGTTGTTAAAACCGAACCATCATACGTATAGGTGCTCGCATCCGTATCGGACTCCGTTGGGCACGGAACATCCAAGCCAGTTGGAGTTGCGTTTATGGAAAGGTAGTCGGCCGAATTTTCGGCTGTCACAGTTAAATCAGCTTTGAAATCAAAGGTCAAGATAACGCATTCCCTTTCCGTTAGGAAATCCAATATCTGCTTACCAAATTTTGCGTCATCACTAGCGGTTGCATTGTCTATTTGCAACTCGGTTGCCTGCCACTGACCAACAATGGCATTTTGTCCCGTTTCAGTCTCATCGTTGTTATCATCCTTGGAGCATGAAAACATCAATCCAGATGCTAAAAACAAGAAAAGAATATTACGTTTCATAGGTATCTATTTTAGTATGTTGATAACCGAAAAACGCAGAATTGTACTATATATTTCAATCATCCGAAACTTTAATTACAAAATGAATCGGTATGTCGCCTTGATTAAAAAAGTAGTATTCATTTTTTGATCTAGAATCTGGCCATCAAGACTTCTTCCTAAAGAGTCCATAGAATCGCCCAGGCCCTCGACACCCTGTGACCAGACCAGGAAAATCTCGGATCCTGGAATATACTCCCATCGCAACACCAGGTTCGAACGGAATTGCACAAAGGAAAAATCGGGGTCACTTATCTGATAGTCGATAGTCTCATAGAGGTTTTCATCGATCAGAAAAGGGCCTGTGCCGTCTGGTCTTGAGATTTGGTCCATGTTGAAAAGGGACACCCTTTCGTTTATGTCTTCAGCAATGCGATTATTTACAAAATTGAAATCAGAATATATACCCTGGCAATAAAGGGCTGCCCTTAGAACTGAATGGAAAGGTTAGGATTGAGACTTTAATTGAAGCGGATGGAAGTGCTCCATGTTTTTTGATCGATTGCAGAGGTGATATACCGCGGAGACCCATCAAAATCTACCTCGGTTACATATTGGGCCCTACTCGGATTTACCGCATACTCCGTATTCAGCGAAAGGCTAAAGGCATCGAAAGGTTAGCAATTCAACTCCGCAAAATAATTTATAAAGGAAAAATCATCCTGTTTTGCTTGACTATTCAAATAGCCAAGGGTAAAATTGAACTTTTTACGTTGGTCGCTCTGCAGCACTAAAAAAGCAGAACGTATGTCATTATAACTATCAATATGTATCTCCGCATTCATCGTCAGCAAAACCATCAAGACGTGACAATCGTTTTTCGATCTTTCAAGGTTCCGGATCATAAAAACGTACACCTACATATAAATTTTTGGCATCATAAAGAATCTTGAACTTTGACTGGTAGGCCGGAGGTGTGTTCTCGTCAGGTCTTAACTCTATAAAATCCCACGTCCATTCGACACTATTCCAGCTATTATCATCCAAAACACCATCAATTTCAGGAGCAGTAGCATTCGCCACTGACATAATCACATAAGTACGCTTAGCCAAGACAGCGACAGAATCTTCCGCGCAAAGAAATTGGGTACAACAAAAATTAAAGAAATCGTGATGAGTAGATTTCGCATAATAAAGGAGTGGTCGTTTTAGCTTCGCATAAAAATGCTAGATTAATCAGGTACTAACAGTTCGGTTTACTTTTAAACTTTATTTAATACCAAACTTGTCTAAGATAGGTAGCGCCAAACCACTATTTTATAGTGGGAATTGGACCATGAGAAAATTTAAAAAATAATCGGAAAATGGCATTTGTATTTCAACTTAATAATTGTACATTTGCAGCCCGTTTGCAGGGATTGAAGTGTTTAATAGATAAAGAAAGCGCCGTGGATACATTAAGTTACAAAACTATTTCAGCCAACAGAAAGACCGTTGATAAGCAGTGGTTATTGGTTGATGCAGAAGGTCAAACATTGGGCCGTCTTGCTTCTAAGGTAGCAAAATTGCTTAGGGGAAAGCATAAACCAAACTTTACTCCACATGTTGATTGTGGTGATAACGTGGTTATTGTAAATGCAGAAAAAATAGTTCTTTCCGGAAATAAATGGGATAGCAAAGTTTACCAACGCTATACTGGATACCCAGGAGGTCAACGTGAAACTTCAGTAAAGGAGTTGTTAGCCAAGGATCCGGGTCGCATTGTAGAGAAAGCTGTTAAAGGCATGCTTCCTAAAACTAGATTAGGTGCGGATTTGTTCCGAAACCTAAAGGTAAATGTCGGAACTGAGCACGGACAAGAAGCGCAAAAACCAACTGTAATCAACATAAACGACTTTAAGTAATGGAGACGATTCATAAAATAGGAAGAAGAAAAACTGCTGTTGCACGTGTTTATCTTTCCAAAGGAAAAGGAAAAATCACCATTAACAATCGTGATTTGAAAATATATTTTCCAACGGCTACATTGCAGTATAAGGTAAATCAGCCCTTCGCACTTACCAATACCGAGGGTGACTATGATGTTAAGGTAAATGTTTATGGTGGTGGAATCACTGGTCAGGCAGAAGCGGTACGTTTGGCATTGTCAAGAATCATGTGTGAGATAGATGAAGAAAACAGATTGGTATTGAAACCGGAAGGTTTATTGACAAGAGATCCCCGTATGGTAGAACGCAAGAAATTCGGTCAGAAGAAAGCCCGTAAAAAATTCCAGTTCTCTAAACGTTAATACAAAATTATCAGGTGTCTCTTCGGAGACACCTTTATTTATATTCATTAACAAGTTCATTGAAAGTTTTCTGCATATCAGAAAACAATTAGAAATCCTTACCTCCATATACAGAGGAAAGGTAAATTAGTTTAGCATCTAAATGATAGAGGCTTCCGCAGTATGACGGATACCACTCTAGCATTGCTAATTCAAAAGAACGTAAACTAAATTCAAAATGGCGAAAGTCGAAGTAAATCAATTATTGGAAGCAGGTGTGCATTTTGGACACCTTACAAGAAAGTGGAATCCGAATATGGCTCCTTATATCTACATGGAGCGCAACGGCATTCACGTCATCAACCTTTACAAAACAGTTGCAAAATTAGATGAGGCCAACGAAGCACTCAGCAAGATTGCTGCTTCTGGTCGAAAAATTCTTTTCGTAGCCACTAAAAAACAAGCAAAAGACATTGTTGCGGAAAAAGTAGCAAGTGTAAACATGCCTTACATCACTGAAAGGTGGCCAGGTGGTATGCTGACCAACTTTGTAACTATTCGTAAAGCCGTTAAGAAAATGGCGATGATCGATAGAATGAAAAAGGATGGTACATTTTTAACACTTTCTAAAAAAGAACGCCTTCAAGTCGATCGTTTACGTGCTAAATTGGAAAAGAACCTTGGTTCTATCTCTGAAATGACACGTTTGCCAGGCGCTCTTTTTGTTGTTGATACGATGCGTGAGCACATTGCCGTTAAGGAAGCTCAGAAATTGAACATTCCTATTTTTGCAATGGTCGATACCAATTCAGACCCGAGAGCTATTGATTATGTTGTGCCATCCAATGATGATGCTTCAAAATCAATTGAGATCATTATGACTCAAGTTACCGATGCCATTGCAGAAGGTTTAGCAGAGCGTAAAACTGAAAAGCAGTCTAGTCAAGAAGGTGCAGAGGCTACGAAAACCGAGAAAAAAGAGGAGGTGAAAGCTGAGCCTATAGCTGAAGCAGCACCAGCAGTTGAAAAAGCTGTTGCCGCGGCAAAGGAGGAAGTTAAGGAAGAAGCTCCAAAAGTAGCGGAGAAGAAAGAGAAAGCCCCTAAGAAAGCCGCCAAAGCAAAAGCTTCTAAAGGCGATGATTTGACTAAAATAGAAGGTGTGGGCCCGAAAGCAGCAGAAGCTTTGACCAATGCCGGATTGGAAACTTTTGCAAAAGTTGCCAAAGCCAAAGCAGACAAGATGAAAGAAATCTTAACTGAAGCCAGTTCTCGATTAGCGCATTTAGATACTACATCTTGGCCAAAGCAAGCAAAAATGGCTGCCGACGAAAAGTGGGATGAATTGAAAACTTGGCAAGAAAGTGCTAAAGGTGGGGTTGAATAACTTACTCTAAAACAAAAAATCAACAATAATAATATAGATTTCCGCCTGCGCGGAAACAATAATAAATGCTTAAATTATGGTGAAAATTACCGCCGCAGAAGTAAACAAATTAAGAAAAGCGACAGGTGCAGGAATGATGGACTGCAAAAATGCTTTGGTAGAAGCTGAAGGAGATTTCGACAAGGCTATTGAAGTTCTTCGTAAAAAAGGACAAAAAGTAGCTGCCAAAAGAGCCGACAGAGATTCTTCTGAAGGTGCTGCAATTTCAAAACTAAACGCTGATCATACAGCTGGTGTTGCTATCGTTTTAGGTTGTGAAACTGATTTCGTTGGAAAAAACGAAAACTTTATTGCTCTGGCAAATCAACTTGCTGAGTTAGCATTAAACTATGACTCCAAAGAAGCGTTTTTAGCTGCTGATTTCGGTGGAATGACCGTTGCCGAGAAATTGATTGAGCAAACCGGAGTTATCGGTGAGAAGTTAGAAATCACTGCTTTCGAAAAATTAGAAGCACCATATGTTGGCACTTATGTTCATATCAACAAAATTGCCGCTTTGGTAGGTTTATCATCAAAAGTAGCTACGGCCGAAGTTTTGGCAAAAGATGTTTCAATGCAAGTGGCTTCAATGGGAGCGACTACATTGTCTTACAAAGATTTCGACCCAGCATTCGTTGCTGCGGAAACCGAAGCTAGAATCGCCGTTATTGAAAAAGACAATGTAGAACTTGGTCGTTTGGGTAAAACGCTCAAAAACGTTCCACAATACATTTCAATGGCACAATTAACCGATGAAGTTATTGCAAAAGCTGAAGAAGATGCCAAAGCACAATTGAAAGCGGAAGGCAAGCCTGAGCAAATTTGGGATAAAATCCTTCCAGGTAAAATGGAAAGGTTCATTTCAGACAACACAACTTTAGATCAAGAACAGTGTTTGTTAGATCAGAATTTCATCAAGGATGAAAAAATCAATGTTGCTCAATACGTTGAATCACATGGAGATGTTTCGGTAACAGATTTTAAACGTGTGACCGTAGGTTAAACTAACTATCAGACTAACTCAAAATGAAGACCGCCTTGACAAATTTGTCAAGGCGGTTCTTTTTTATAGAAATTAGACTTCAACCATGAGCTAATTCGCTCTAATAATGATGTCGCCATTATAGGTCTTGAGCATCATTTCAGGGCCACCACCATTGATTTTACCACTCACCCACTGCTCTATTTCCACCTTATAGGTGCTGGAAGATCTATCGGTCTTGGCTACCGCTTTTTGCTGGTCGACCGCCATTTCAAAATCGGTGAAAATATCCCCTTGTTCCGACTTCAATTTTAAATTCGCCTTTACCGAATTAGGGAAAGTGACGTCAAGGTCGCCATTAAGACTACTAAAAACCATATTGGCACCGTTTGTTACTGAAATGAAGTTGACCTTGATATCTCCATTCACCGTATCAGCAGAGGCAGAACCACTTACATCTTCCATACTAATTTCGCCATTGACATTGCTGATTTCAAGTTCGCCGTTTACTCCTTTCACATTAATGTTGCCTTTATTCACTGTAGCAAGTTTCAATGAAAAATTCTTAGGAACCTTAATCTCGAGGTTCGTTACCTTATTCCATTGTTCATTGATAATCTGCACCACATTATCTTTTTCTTCAGCAGCTATCTTCAAAGAACTGTTTTGAATACGCTTCAATCCATTCTTTTCGCCCTTATCGTCTTTATAGTGTTCTTTTCTATTTCCAAAAGAAGCTTTTACGATAACCTCGCTACCTTCATAGGCCATCACATCTATCGAGCCCGCCAACTGAGATACGATTAGTTTACCAGCCTCATTAGGGTTACTCAATGGCACTGAAAACAATTCAACGCTTTCTTCTTGAGCATTATTTGTGAATGGTATAAAAAGTAATAGTGCAAATAGTAGTTTTATATTTTTCATGATTATTGATTTTATTTTCATTCCCGCCCTTTGTCTATACTGAGGACCATCTGAGGAGTGAATCTGTTCGTATTTATATTTTCTTGATAATAACATCTCCATTCAAAGTTTCAAAATCGAATGACAAGCCCCCCTTACCAATTTGAACCACGGGTTTTGATTCGTATTTATATTTGGCGTTTTTCTTCTTGCCTGAGTCGTTCTTGGTGGTTTTAGCAAATTGTTTTTCGATGTCAAAATCAGTGAATAATTCTCCGTTCATACTTTTAAAAGCGATATCCGCGGACAAATCTTTTTGATAAGTGATGTTGATATCCCCGTTCAAAGAATAATAGGTCGAGTCTAAGGTGGGGTTATCTGCATATGAAATACTAACTGCCCCATTGATACAGCGTACTTTGGTCTGCCCAGTAACATTGAGTAGCTCAATGCCTCCATTGATGTTGTTCGCTTCAATAAAACTTCCACGAGTATTCTTTACTAAAAGCTCTCCATTGTTAATGGCACCAACCTTTATCCTGTTCTTTTTTGGTACTTTAACCCTGAAGTTCAATGTATGCTCATAAGGAGATTCTTCCCATCGGTCACAATTGATATTTGTGAAACTCCCGTCTTTATACTGCATATTGGGCACATCGGGATAGACAATAATTTTATCGCCTTGATTGATGACCTTTATACCGATTTCCTTTTTGCCCAGTTCAAGATTAGTCGTGTTAGAAGCGGTAATAGTTTTCTCAACCGTTACCAAAACAGTAGTCCCATCATAGCCTTCTATAGCAATAGAACCACTTAAATTCTGAACTTCTAGCATCTTATCGCTACTTGAATCCTCGTAGGATAGTTCTTTCTTAATTACTTCGTTAAATTCTTTCCGTTGTGCATTTGCACATTGCACCGTAAAAGCCCCTGCTAATACGACAAATACTAGTACTCTTTTCATTTGATTGTAATTATTGGATTGATGAATAAACTCGCCCAAATGGGCATTCTGATTATATAATAGACTTGATCGTAGTTTCCAGTTTTTGCTTAACGGATATCTCCAAATCCTTGGTACGCATCAAAGTCTTGAATGGTTCTATGGACTTCTTTTCTTGCAGTGCGACCATAAGGTTCGCCAAAGTCACCTGAACAATAGGAGAATCTTGTTTTACAATAGATTGCACCAAGCCCTCACGCACTATAGGATTATCAAGGTAGTTCGTCAAAGACTCAATGGCGGACAACCTCACATTTACATTCGTATCATTATTCAAGGTCTGGAGCAGTGCGCTAATCACCTTTTCGTCTACCTTCTGAATTTTATTTGCTTCGCTAATACCCTGTAATCGTTTATTCGCCGAAGGCTGTTCTAACAAGGTCAAAACTAGTTGTTCCCTAACATTCTCTGTGTCAGGATTACTGAAAACAGTAGTTTCAACTGGTGTGTTTATGGCATCGGTTTTCAAAATATACCCCAAACTCAATCCCATTACCAATAGTAATATTCCGTAGGCCATTTGTGGTTTCCAAAAGATTTCTCCAACGAAAGCCAACCAACTTCTGGAGCTGACTTTGGTCGCTTTAGATTTTGCGATTTCACCATGCAGCATATCGAAAAAAAGATCGTCCATTTTCTCTGAGGGTTTGGGTATTACTATTTTTTCCAAATCATGCCATGTTCCGTTGAGCTTTTCAAACTTTTCTTGATACTCAGGAGTACCGCTAAGAAATGCCTCAAATTCTTTTCTTGCCTCTTCCTCTAAACCATCAGAGAGATACTCCATCATCCATATGTCAAACTTTTCTTGTTCCATAATCTATTTGGTTTCCAACTGTAGAAAAATATTCCGCAAATCATTCAGGGCTCTATGGGCTTTCACTTTGGCGGCCCCTTCACTACACCCCAGTATTTCCCCTATTTCACTAAATTTTATTCCTTTGTACTTACTCAAAATCAAAACTTCCCTCTTTTCGGGCGGCAATTGCCTCAAGGCTCGACCTAATTGAGCGACCTCCTCATTTTTATCCATTTTTGTATCCAGTCCCGAATCTTCGTCTAACTTATACGCTACTGATGAAAGCTCCGCTTGGTATGCTTCCTTCTTATACTTTTTGTAATGGTCATAATTCACGTTTCTCGCCGTTCTAAACATCCAAGCAGTAAACGAACCTTCACCAGTGAATGTATGTTTGTATTTCAACATTCTAACAAAAACATTTTGTACCAAATCTTCACTGACAGAGGCATTACCGTTCATATTGTAAAAAAAACCGAACAACCTTTTTTTATGGCGTTCGTACAACAGACCTAATTTATCAAGGTCTCCTGATTTTACATTTAGCATTAATGCATTGTCGGTAAGTTGGTGCATGCTTATTACTAGATCTACAAAAGGGAAAACTGAAGATTTTGGAAAAGGTTACAAAAAAAATTGAATTTTATTTTAAGGTAAATAAAAAACGCCACCCATTGGGGCAGCGTTTAGTTTCTTAAGAGCTCTTAAATCAACCTTTCATCCAAACCTCACGCAATTTTAATTGCGCTTCACTAACATTCTCCTTAGGAACAATATTTTGCGCATGCAAGATGGGCGCGCCAACTTTTCCAACTACCACTATTTCTTCCTCGCCACGTTGCAGAACCATGTTAATTTCAGTTTCAGGTGTCCACCCAAAGCTTTGTCCGATAATTGGTCGAATAGACTCTAAATTGATAGCCGTTCCATTTATGGATTTGACCACATCACCACCTTGAATTCCTAATTCTTTGAAAAAACTATTCAACTCAATACCCTTTCTTATAAAAATCGCATTGTTGTTAGACTGATCAACATCTATAAAAGGTACCTCACCATCCAGAAAATAGCCTGTCTGCTTTTCAATCGCCTTTGACTCAAGACCAACCTTGGCCAAATAGTGATCGTATTCGATCGGGGCATCACCAATGACATGTGCATCAAAAAAGGTTCTTACTTCCGGATAGGTCATCGCGACAATTTCATCAATCAACTTATCATCTTTAAAGGGCGTCATGTCACCATACTTTTTTGATAGTTCTTTCATCAACCAAAGCACTCCTTTTTCACCATTGCTCAATTCGCGTATGGTCAAGTCTAAAGCCATATTGATCAGTGCCCCTTTTTCATATACGTTAGCATAGTTCTCTTTGTAGGGGGCTACCAATATGTTTTGGCTCATCGTGGTAAATGACATCTTATCATCATAACTTTTGGCATTAGTGATTTTACCCATGACCCGCTCATAAAATTCGGCTTCGTCAATCAGGCCTTGCTGAATTTGGAAGAGGTTCGCGAAGTACTCTGTTGTTCCTTCATACATCCAAAGATGCTGCGACATCTTCGGGTCATTGAAATCAAAATACTGAACTTCTTCGGAATGAACATTCAAGGGCGTCACAATATGAAAGAATTCATGCGAGACAACATCAACCATAGCCTGCTCTAGCGCTTCTTTCTGCATTACCTCTGGCAAAACAACTACTGTGGAGGTGTGATGCTCTAAGGCACCAAAACCATTAGCATCAGTCTCCCCCATCTCTGATAGATATAATAAAATATTGTATTCCTTCGTACCGTCGATATCACCCATGAACGTTTTTTGAGCTCCCATCATTTTCTCCATGCGCGCCCTAAGACCAGCAGCAGTATAGGTTCCATTTGGTGAATACACGCTTAAGGTTACTGAAATATCCTTTATCTGAAAGGTTTCCCCTTCCGTTTTAGCATAAAAGATAGGGTTATCAATGATTTCGAAATAACGGTTCGCCAAAAAGGTTTCCGAGGTCTCATTGACGTCTTCCATTGTCTTTTCCTTTAAAGATGTGGTTGACTTCAAAGCTGCAGGTTTGGCAATGGTCAGTTCGTAAGGTACTTCCTTTAATCCCTTAAAATAGCCCACAAATCCATGCAGGTTCAAAACAAAATTTTCACCTGCCAAAATATTTGTCCCGGCTGGAGAAAAAACAGCCTCTTTCTGCTGCCCTTCACTATCGTAGGTATCATTGACCCAATAGGTAACCTTATCAAGTTTTTTTCCATTGGATATGTTCCAAGTATTAGCATCAGTTTTGGTGACAACCAGCTCCTCGCCATCTTTATCCAGCGCCTTCAACCCTTCAATATACTTTCCGTAATCATCAGTACTATAGGTGCCAGGAACAGTTTTGGGAATGAAGAACGAAATTTCATCCGAAGTAAAAGCACCGGGATCAACACTAACCATCACCCTATCATCATTCACATTCACCAAATCAATCTCGACCAATACGGGAGATTTGTCAGCAGTCAATAAGGCCTTACTTGACCCACAGCTATACAAAAAGATTCCCGAAAGAAATACTATCGCTATTTTTTTCATTATGGATTTTTTAATTTCAGAATTTAGTACTCCGTTTTTATTGAAGCCTTGCAAGATTATAAAATATTGAGAAGACCCCAGTGCTTGTTAGGAAAAAATTAAGGCTTGACACCCTAAAAAATGAAAAGTGAATGCTAACAATTTTTGATTATTTTTGCCTCAAACAATAGCACAAGCATGCAATACAATCGAATACTCCTGAAACTCAGTGGCGAAGCTCTTATGGGTGAAAAGCAATACGGAATCGACTCGAATAGGCTTTCAGAATATGCAGAGGAAATCAAAGTGGTCGTAGATAAGGGAATTCAAGTTGCTATCGTAATCGGAGGTGGAAATATCTATCGTGGAATGTCTGGAGTAGAAACAGGGGTAGATCGTGTACAAGGTGATCATATGGGTATGCTTGCCACCGTAATTAATGGTTTAGCATTGCAAAGCGCATTGGAATTAAAAGGCGTTCAAACCCGATTGCAGTCGGCTATAAAAATTAATGAGGTTGCTGAACCTTTTATCAGAAGACGCGCCATTCGGCATCTGGAAAAGGGAAGAGTTGTTATCTTTGGAGGAGGTACAGGAAACCCTTATTTCACAACTGATTCGGCCGCGGTGCTTCGAGCAATTGAAATAGAGGCGGATGTTATTCTTAAAGGTACTAGAGTTGATGGTATATATACTTCAGATCCGGAGAAGGATTCAAATGCCACAAAATTTGATACCATTTCTTTTCAAGAAGTCTTGACAAAAGGACTGAAAGTGATGGATACTACGGCCTTTACGTTAAGCCAGGAAAACCAATTACCGATCGTGGTTTTCGATATGAACAAAAAAGGAAATCTATTGAAAATAGTAGATGGACAAAATATTGGTACGGTGGTAAATCTATAAACCGCTTACCTACGGATAAATTTTTGGTATAATTTGTGTTTGAATTGATATAAATTAAAATTATGAACGAAGAAATAAAATTTCTGCTGGATGCTGCAAAGGAAAGCATGGACGCCGCTATTGTTCACTTGGAAAAAGAATTCTTGAAAATACGGGCCGGCAAAGCAAGTCCGGCTATGCTTTCAAATGTCAAGGTTGATTATTATGGCTCTCAAACCCCCTTGTCACAAGTGGCCAATATCAACACACCCGATGCACGTACCATTTCGGTGCAACCCTGGGAGAAGAACATGCTTCAAGAAATCGAAAAAGCTATTATGCAGGCCAACCTTGGTTTCAACCCCATGAATAATGGTGATTATGTAATTATCAATGTTCCTCCATTGACAGAAGAGCGAAGAAGAGATTTGGTCAAGCAAGCCAAAGGCGAGGCAGAGGATGCCAAAGTAAGTGTACGTACAGCGCGCCAAGATGCCAATAAAGAAATTCGAGATCTTGATATTTCAGAAGATCTGCAAAAAAATGCAGAGACCGATGTTCAAGAACTGACCGATACCTATACCCAAAGAATTGACACCTTTTTAGATAATAAAGAAGTAGAGATTATGAAGGTATAATATTGCTTGAACCCATTTAAAAAGCGACCGAAATGGTCGCTTTTTATTTGCAAATATTTTCCGCTTAGGTAAAACATATATTTCAATACTTCAATTTTAGGAACACAAATGATCATTCAATACCTTTGCATCTATTAATACAAACTAAAAAAGACCCCGCACTACTGCGGGGTTTAATTCGAACTAACCGATACCGAAAACTGGAAAAGTTTTTGGGCACGGAAGTCTCTGTAAAATGGCGAAAAAATTACCACAAGGATTTTGGGCAAGAACGGCACGGATCATACTCCGAAATCGCATCCTTATTTTAGTAATCCTCGCTGCGTTTACCGTATTCTTGGCGCTTCAATGGGAAAATATGCGATTTTCAAATTCGCAAGCCAATTTACTTCCTGATGAGCACCCCATCAATCTGGAGTATCAAGCGTTCTTAAAACAATTTGGGGAAGAAGGTAATGCAGTGGTCTTTGCGATTAAAGACTCTTCCTTATTCACTCCCGAAAAACTAAATCGTTGGAACAAATTCAGTAAGCAATTGGTCGCTTTTCCAGAAGTTGATTTCGTGCTTTCCTTAGAAAACCTACTAGAGCTTGAAAAGGATACCGAAAAACAGGAGTTTGTGCTCAAACCACTCATTCAATCGGAATTAAAGACCAAGGAGCAAGTCGATAGTTTAACCCATCATTTGTTCAATGATTTACCATTTTACGAAGATTTACTCTTTAATGCCGAAACTGGAACAATACGCACAGTTGCCAACTTGGACAAGGATATTGTAAATACCTCCGTACGAAAAGATTTCATTCTGAAAGACCTTAGCAATCTGGTCGAAAGTTTCGAAGAAGAGACAGGGCTTGATGTAAGGGTTTCAGGAATGCCGTACATACGAACGATGAACTCGCAAAATATTATTGACGAAATAGGCAAGTTCATTTTGGCGGCTCTCGGGGTAACCTCCCTTTTATTTTTCTTTTTCTTTCGCAGTTTCAGAGCCACTTTAATATCAATGTTCGTAGTCATTATCGGGGTCATGTGGGCTTTTGGAATTCTTGGGCTTTTGCAATACGAAATAACGGTTTTGACGGCTTTGATTCCTCCTTTGATTATCGTTATCGGAATTCCCAACTGTATCTTCTTGATTAATAAATACCAACAAGAAGTGAAAAAACATGGTAATCAAGCTCTTTCGCTACAGCGTGTGATTTCAAAAATCGGCAATGCCACTTTGATGACCAATGTTACCACAGCATCAGGGTTTGCGACCTTCATCGTTACCGATAGTAAACTTTTGAAAGAATTCGGCATCGTTGCCTCCATCAATATCATCGGAATTTTTATTCTTTCACTTTTGATTATCCCCATAGTCTATAGTTTTTTATCAATGCCCAAAACCAGGCATTTAAAACATTTGAATAAACGATGGATCGATGCTTTCGTAAATTGGATGGAGCATATTGTCCGCAATAAACGTATTACAGTGTACGTCACATCAATTGCGCTACTGGTCATGAGTATCATCGGCATCTATCAAATTAATATTTCAGGAAGCCCTATTGAGGACATGCCAAAAAACGAACAGTTTTTTAAAGACATCCGATTCTTTGAAGAAGAATTTGACGGCATCATGCCTGTTGAAATTGTGGTGGATACAAAACGCCCCAAAGGAGTATTAAAACCCGCTACTTTAAAACGCATGGATCAACTGGGCATGGCCATCGAAGAAATTCCTGAACTATCCAAACCGGTTTCCGCGGTCAATCTAATAAAGTATTCAAAACAAGCATTTTACAACGGTATTCCAAAATACTATCAGCTACCTACTGCCCAAGAGAATAATTTTATCATGAGCATGGCCAGTAAATCTTCAGAAGACGGAAACCTACTAAAGAGTTTTGTAGATAGCACTGGGCAAACCGCTCGAATATCTACCTTTATGAAAGACGTGAAAACCTCACGTATGGAAGAAATTGAGACCAAACTTCAGGAAAATATTGACAAATTGTTCCCTTCAGATCGCTATAATGTATATATGACGGGTAGTGCACTTTTGTTTCTTAAGGGCACCAAGTACCTGGTAAAGAACTTGATTCTTTCCTTGACCCTAGCCATAGGACTCATCGCTTTATTCATGGCCTATTTATTTCGTTCCTTTCGGATGATATTGATTTCACTTATTCCAAATTTATTGCCCTTGTTAATTACGGCTGGTATTATGGGGTTTGTAGGAGTCCCTATCAAGCCATCCACTATTTTGGTATTCAGTATCGCTTTTGGTATATCCGTTGATGACACCATTCACTTTTTGGCAAAATACCGACAAGAGCTCATTACCAATAAATGGCGGATTCAGATATCTGTTTATGCGGCATTGAGAGAGACCGGTGTGAGTATGTTCTACACTTCAATCGTTTTATTCTTTGGTTTTTCTGTCTTCATTATCTCCAATTTTGGCGGCACGGTGGCCTTAGGCGCATTGGTTTCGGCCACCTTAATGTTCGCCATGTTGGCCAACCTAATACTGTTACCATCTCTTCTTCTCTCGCTTGAAAGAAGTATCGCCAATAAGGAAGTATTGAAAAAACCTCAAATAGACATCCTTCCAAAAGAAGAAATCAATATAGAAAACAACCCAGATTTATAGTTGTTTTTTCAAAAGACGGTTTTGTGTTCTTTCGGCGTGTCTACTTTTTTTCAAAAGGCTATCTTTGGGGTTTAATTTTTTCATATGAAATCCACTAGCGTAAAAGAGCTCCTTTCCACTATTCCTACTTCTCAAGAAGTTGTGGTCAATGGGTGGGTAAAAAGTTTCAGAAGCAATCGCTTTATCGCTCTAAACGACGGTTCTACTATCAACAATATTCAATGCGTAGTAGACTTCGAACAACTAGATGAATCCTTATTAAAGCAGATAAATACTGGCGCTGCACTGAAAATTACCGGTGCTTTGGTCGAAAGCCAAGGAAGAGGACAAAGTGTAGAAATTCAGGCAACTGATGTTTTCATACATGGCGGTGCAGATCCGGAGGCCTATCCTATTCAGCCTAAAAAGCATTCTATGGAGTTTTTGCGAGAGCAGGCGCACTTAAGGATACGCACAAATACCTTTAGTGCCGTGATGCGAGTTCGCTCTGCTTTGGCTTTTGCCATACACCATTATTTTAGGGAAAACGGATTCTATTACTTCCATGCACCGATCATTACCGGATCTGATGCCGAAGGAGCTGGTGAGATGTTTCGTGTAAGCACTTTGGATGAAATAAATCCGCCACTAAATGAAGATGGAAGTGTAAACCACAAAGAAGATTTTTTCGGAAAGGAGACCAATTTGACGGTATCGGGCCAGTTGGAAGCCGAAGCATACGCCATGGGCCTTGGCAAAGTATATACTTTCGGCCCTACATTTCGAGCTGAAAATTCGAATACTTCTAGGCACCTTTCCGAATTCTGGATGATTGAACCTGAAGTTGCCTTCAATGATCTTGATGACAATATGGATTTGGCGGAAGATTTTATAAAAAATGTCATTCAATACGTTTTGGAGCATTGCCTAGAAGATCTTGAATTTCTAGAAAACCGCTTATTACAAGAAGAAAAAACAAAACCTCAAGCAGAGCGCAGCGAAATGGCCTTAATTGAAAAACTGAAATTCGTGGCCGACAATACCTTTAAACGAGTGACGTATACTGAGGCAATCGATATCTTAAGAAATAGCAAACCTAACAAAAAGAAATAGTTTCAATACCCCATTCACGAGTGGGGTGCCGATTTACAAAGCGAACATGAGCGCTTCTTAGTCGAAAAGCACTTTAAATGCCCTGTTATCCTTTTTGACTACCCCGCAAAAATAAAGGCATTTTATATGCGTTTAAATGAAGATGAAAAAACCGTTCGCGCTATGGATATTCTTTTCCCAGGTATAGGCGAAATAGTAGGTGGCTCACAACGGGAAGAACGCTTAGATGTTTTGAAAGAGAAAATGTCGGCCTTGAATATCCCCGAAGAAGAGCTTTGGTGGTATTTGGATTTGCGAAAATTCGGAACTGCAATTCATAGTGGTTTCGGCCTTGGTTTTGAACGCCTTGTATTGTTCGCAACGGGTATGGGTAATATCAGGGATGTTATTCCATTTCCTAGAACCCCTCAAAATGCAGAGTTTTAAATTGAATTCTTTAACTTTATAGGAAAGGTAGAAAATAGCCCCAATGCTAAAACAGTACTTACAATTTAAACTATCACAGAAGCTTTCTCCGCAGCAGATTCAATTGATGAAATTGATTCAGCTACCCACTCAGGCTTTTGAGCAACGATTAAAACAGGAGTTGGAAGAAAACCCAGCACTAGAGGGAGGTAAAGAAGAACCGGAAAATATAGATGACGAATTTGAAGATGACTATGAAGCCGAAGATGATAACGAAACTATCAACGCCGACGACATCAACATCGACGATTATCTCAGTGATGATGAAACGCCCGACTATCGCACCAAAGCAAACAACTATAGTGCTGACGATCAAGATAAAAGCGTACCATATGCTGCCGGTATTTCCTTTAATCAATACTTGCTCAGCCAATTGAACACCTCATACTTAAACGATGAGGAGTGGACCATTGCCGAATTTTTAGTAGGTAGCATTGATGAAAGTGGATATATCAGAAGGCCGATTGCGGATATTCTGGATGATCTTGCGTTTACACAAAATACCTATACTGATGAAGAGACGATCAAAAAAGTTTTAAAAGTTGTTCATGAATTAGACCCACCTGGGGTAGGAGCTCGGTCATTGGAAGAATGTTTGATTATCCAATTAAAGCGAAAAGAAGCTACCCCGAATATCATATTGGCAATTGCGATTTTGGAAAAATCCTTTGAACAATTTACCAAGAAGCACTATAAAAAACTGCTTCAGAAACATGGTATTTCCAAGGAAGAATTAAAAGATGCCATTTCTGAGATTGAAAAACTGAATCCGAAACCTGGGGGTTCCTACGCTGGAAATAATCGAATTGTAGAACATGTGGTTCCAGATTTTTCCATAAGAATCGTAGAAGGGGAGTTAGAACTTTCGCTCAACGGAAGAAATGCCCCTGAACTCCATGTTTCTAGGGAGTATAATAATATGCTAAAGGGGTACAAAGATTCCAAAGAAAAGTCGAAATCACAAAAAGACACCATCATGTTCATCAAGCAAAAGTTAGATGCGGCAAAATGGTTTATCGACGCCGTTCGACAACGACAGCAGACTTTGTTCATTACCATGAATTCAATAATGAATTACCAAAAAGAATATTTTCTAACCGGTGATGAGCGCAATCTACGCCCTATGATATTGAAAGATATTGCGGACGAAATTGACATGGACGTATCTACGGTTTCGCGAGTTGCCAATAGTAAATATGTGGATACCCCATACGGAACAAGACTCATTAAGGACTATTTTTCGGAGTCAATGAAAAACGATCAGGGAGAGGACGTTTCCACCAAGGAAATCAAAAAGATCTTGGAGACCGTTATTCGAGAGGAAGAAAAGAAAAAACCATTAACAGATGATAAGCTGGCCGCAATATTAAAGGAAAAAGGGTATCCTATTGCCCGCAGAACAGTGGCTAAATATAGAGAACAGTTGGATATTCCTGTAGCGCGATTGCGAAAACAAATATGATGAAATTATTTCTACTAGTAATTTCTTATATTTTTCATCCATTGTTCATTCCCGTCGCTGGTACCATTTCTTATTTCGCAATCACACCAAAATATACTCCCATCGAGGAGCAAAGCGGCAATATTCTACCCATTTTTATCTTAACGGTCATTATTCCGATTATAACCTATTTGATATTAAAGAATGTAGGGCTCATTCAATCCGTTTTTATGCCCACTTTAAAAGAGAGACGCTACCCCCTCTACATAAGCATTCTTTTACTTTTAATGGTAGTCTACAAAGTTATACCGAACAACTATACGGCTGAACTCCATTATTACTTTTTAGGGCTAATCGCGGCTACTATGGCATCCTTACTCCTGCTGTTCCTCAATTTCAAGAGCAGTATGCATCTTATGGGCATGGGCAGTATATTCATGTACCTAATATGTCTTAGCGTGCACTTCGAAATAAATATCACCTTGGCTTTAAGTGTATTGATTTTGCTTATAGGCTTAGTAGCCACATCTAGACTTTATCTGAAGGCTCACTCAAAGGCCGAGTTAGTTATTGGTTTTTTTATTGGGTTGGTTTCTCAATTACTCACCATTAAGTTTTGGCTCTAGATGCTAAAACTTCAACGGCAGTTATCAGAATTTCAAAAATGCATTCCCTTCCACAGTAGTGTCATTCACTTTAATGGCATTTACTTTGTTGCGTAACGTTTCTTTCACATCACATATAACGCCCCTAGAGACCGTTTTAGCTTCTTTTAGAAATAGGGCTTCAAACGGCCTAGTATCTGCTGACATCTGCGCAATGCGCCCTAAAACACATGGCCACACATCAGAAATCTTGGTAAAATTGTAGTTAACTTCAATTTTGGGATCTTCGCCGATATTTAGGTTATAGTAATAGCCCGGTAAAGCAGTAAATAGTTCAAAATAGGGAAGGTTGGTAGCTTTGAACAAAACAAAACTCCCGAATAAGCTATTAAGGGAAGCACCAAATCTTAAAAAGTGTTTAGAAAAATCAATTACGGTCGAAGACTTAAAGAATATAGAAAATCAGCCCTACACGGAGTGGCTTCATGTTAATACTTTCTTCACCAATTTCAATATTATCATTTAGAAGATTAGTAAGCGAATAATAAATATGGGCATTAAAAGTATTGTACCCAAAATTAAAAGTAAGACCATATTGTATTTTTCGGACATCAGTGCTACTAAAAGAAGCTTTTACTTCATTCGAATCAGCATCAGGAACAAACTTGTACCTAGTATCGTAAACATATGCGAATTTTATTCCTGCGTAAATACGCCAGAATTTATATTCTTCAGCGGTGGAATTCCGCCACCTAAATTCTATGGGCAATTCTACCGAATGCGTCTCAATTTTGCTTCTTTTGTACGACTCGTTTTCATCAATTATAGCATACTGAACTCCATCTGCCTCTTGCGTTGCTCGTATATTGGAGTAATAGGTATTCAATCCTAAACCCAATCCCATACCCAAACCTATGGTTCGGTCATTATTCAATGGAATGTCCTTAATAAAACCCCCTTGCAAACCGTAAGACAAATTTTGTTGGTTTACGCCTTCAGGTTGACTTAATAAAAAATTATAGGTAATGCCTAAGTAGAACTGGTCTTCAAAATAGCGGGGATTTACTTGATTTGAATCACTTGTTATTTGTGCTTTCATGCCAAGTGGTATGCATACCAAAATTAAAAGTACAAGTCGACACATCAAATCAAAGTTACACAAATAAAAAAAGCTCCAAATATGAATCTGGAGCTTTTTATAAGTTTGAAAAAAATAGTGCTATTAATTATTACTGAAGATTACTAAAAGCATCACCACTAACGGTAGTATAATTAACTTTTAGCGCGTTCACCTTTCTTAGTTCTTCCTTAATATCGGAAATAATGCCCATACTCGCATTCTTATCAACCTTCAATGAAGTGGTTAATACATTTTGCAAGTCCTGTGATTTCTTTGCTCTTTCCATAAGAATGAAATCCCCGACATCAGAAGGGTCTGCAAATTTATCATTGAGCTGAATTTTTGATTGCGTACCGAACACTTTGGCATATTCAGGGGTAGGCTTACCTACATATATCGTAATAACCCGATCTTTCTTCTCCAACTTTTTGATTTCACTGGCGCTAGGCAAGTTATTCTCAACCTTTAGAGAGCTATCTTTCATAACGGTAACCGTCATGAAAAAGAACAAAAGCATAAATACAATATCCGGTAATGATGCCGTTGATACTGCCGGCAACTCCCCACTTTTTTTCTTTGCAAATTTTGACATATTCTAATTTTCTTTAAAGGCTTAAATTAATTTGAAGATGTTTCGGCCTCCGATAGTTTTTGAGGGAACATTTCTTGAATCCGCTTCACTTTTTCCTTCAACTCATCTTTTAAATCATCATCTGTTTCAGGATTTAAATAGTCCGCTTCCAACTCAACAAAAGGCCTATTGAACAAACGCATTGCCTCTCTGTTTCGCAAATCATTATACGCCCCTACAAGCTCATTCTGTACCGTTATATAGGTGCTATATTTGGTCTCCCTATCGTTCTTTAAAGAAATAATCGCTTTCGTAGGATTATCCGATGATTCAGGATCTTTCTTTCCTTTACAAAACGTACAGCTGCCATCACCATTATTATCTAAAAAAGCCATCGCCTTAGCACGAAGATCTTTAAGATCAGTCAGTTCCTCATCAGCCAATAACTGATTGTTCTTGTTAATACTGACCTGAAAAATATTCTTTTGTTTGATGATAACATCGGTGTCGGGTGGTTCAATAGGCGGTAACATACGATCCAAACCTGCATCAGTCTCTATGGTGGTAGTCACCAAGAAAAAGATGAGCAATAGGAACGCTATGTCAGCCATAGACCCCGCGTTTACTTCTGGTGCTCCTGCTCTTCTACCCATGATATTCGTTTTTATTTACCTGTTGCCTTTTTGATAGCTCCCCATGCGATCAGCGCTACCGCTACGATCAACATAATGAAAAACATATTGATACCGGCGCCTACTTGTTTTATTCCATCTTCAGTTGTTTCTATACCAGCGTTCGCCATTTTCTCAATACTAACATCGGTTCCACTTGATAGTCCGTATGCAACCCCCAGTAAAACTAAAAGGCCAACAATTCCAAACAGTGTTTTCTTAAGTCCGCCCGGAGTTGAAACAACATTTTTAAGACCAAATACAACCGAAGCGATTACTGCAATTGCCAAGAGGATATATGCTAGGGCAAACATTACCGTAATTCCTGTGCTGCCCATTGCTTCAGCACGTGGCATGTCACTATCAGGCATCATAAATAGCATGATAAATGCTAAGAGGCTAATAACGACTAAGCCGATTTTTACAATTTTATGCATTATAATTTGTTTTTAGGGTCCGACTATTATTTTTTGTGATCTACCAACATATCAATCAATGAGATTGATGAATCTTCCATGTCATTTACAATACTATCGATTTTAGCAATAATATAATTGTAGAAAATTTGAAGTATAATCGCTGTAATAAGGCCGAATACCGTCGTCAAAAGAGCTACCTGAATATCACCTGCGATAAGTGATGCACTCAAGTTACCAACAGCACTAATTTTCTCAAAGGCCTGAATCATACCGATTACCGTACCCATGAAACCAAGCATTGGGGCAATAGCGATAAACAAAGACAACCAAGAAACGTTTTTCTCCAACTGTCCCATCTGAACCCCGCCGTAAGAAACAACCGCTTTTTCAGCAGCATCAACGCTCTCATTTGCTCTATCAAGACCTTGGTAATAGATGGAAGCAACAGGACCTTTTGTGTTTCTACAAACTTCTTTTGCAGCTTCAACTCCACCTGATGCCAAAGCATCTTCAACTTGTTGTTTCAACTTTGAAGTATTGGTGCTCGCCAAGTTCAAATAAATAATTCTTTCAATAGCCACCGCTAGACCAAGAATCAAACAGATAAGCACGAAGCTCATGAAACCGGCACCACCTTTGATAAACTGTTCCTTCAATACTTGTGTAAAACTTCGGTCTGCAGGCGCAGCATCATCTTGCACCAACATAGTCGTCGCCGCAACTGTTGTTAAATTAGATACAACCGATGAAGTGGTCGTTTTTGCATTTACCGTATTTGCACTTAATACAAATAACCCAGCTAAGGCTAGGATAGAGAATAATTTTTTCATTTTTTTCAAACTTAGGATTTCGATTAGTTAATTGGGTTAAAGATAAAAAAATTTAGCAATAATAAAAGTAAAATTAAAATGCAGAGAGGAAGGGATTCGAACCCTCGATACACTTTTGGTGTATACACACTTTCCAGGCGTGCGCCTTCGACCACTCGGCCACCTCTCTAGTTAAGCCTTAAAGGTTGCCCAAATAACAAAAAAAATACTAGTTGTGGAAATATAAGTTGTTATTTTTATTCCATCTCCCCGCGAAGTGACGTTTCAAAAATAGTTTTTAATGATGCTAATGAAACATTACTACCAAGCAGGTACATTAGCTTAGTTATTGCCGCCTCCGTGGTAATGTCCTTACCGTTAATGATTTGCAATTTTTTCAAGTGTTGGCTTGTTTCATATTGACCCATAATAACACTCCCTCCCGAGCATTGCGTCACGTTGACAATTATGAGCCCCCTTTTAATGGCATTTTTTAAATTGGCGGTAAACCAATCATAGGTTGGAGCGTTTCCCGCGCCATATGTCTCGATTATCAGCGCCTTTAAACCTTCACATTCCAAAATATTTTTGAAAAAAGATTCTGTAATACCAGGGAATAATTTCAAAATGCCCACATTACAGTCCAATAATTTGTGTGCCCGCAGCTTTTTTGAACGGCTTCTAGACAACAAATTCTCCTTATAAATCTTAAGGTGAACTCCTGATTCAGCAAGTGGCGGATAATTCAATGATTGAAACGCCTCGAAATGTTCTGCATTTATTTTTGTCGTGCGGTTCGCCCGGAACAATTTGTATTCAAAATAAACGCATACCTCTTGAATTACCGGACGACCTCTTTCTTGCACAGCAGCTATTTGAATGGAAGTAATGAGATTCTCTTTGGCATCAGTTCGCAAATCGCCAATAGGCAATTGTGAACCGGTAAATATCACAGGCTTGGATAGGTTCTCTAGCATAAAACTTAGGGCAGAAGCAGTATAACTCATGGTATCGCTACCATGAAGCACAACGAAACCATCATAATCGTCATATTGGTTTTCAATCGCTGCAGCAATGTTCGCCCAATGAATGGGATCCATATTGGAAGAGTCGATGGGGTTATCAAACGAAAGCGTTTCCATGATACAATCAAGCTGGTGTAGTTCTGGGATATTGCTCAATAGCTTTTTAAAATCAAAAGCCTTGAGGTTTCCAGTTTTGTAGTCTTTGACCATACCTATGGTACCTCCAGTATAAATAAGTAATATTCTTGTTTTTTTTGTTTCCAAATTAAAACGGATCAATCTATTATTTTAGAAAAAGATATGCTATTCAAACTCCAAAAATCTCTTTGGAGTTCTCGGTTGTTATCGTTCCGATTTCTTCCTCACTAAGACCATAAATATCGGTCAACTTTTTAAGTATATTAATAAGGTATGCACTTTCATTTCTTTTCCCCCGATATGGAACTGGAGCCAAGTAGGGGGAATCGGTCTCCAAAACAATATGCTTTAAATCGATTTCATTGAGAAAGGTGTCTATTTTGCCATTCTTGAAAGTTACCACTCCACCTATGCCTAGTTTCATATTATATGAGATGGCTCGATGGGCCTGTTCAAGCGTTCCTGTGAAGCAATGGAAAATACCATAAAGGTCATTTCCTTTTTCCCCTTCCAAAACTTCAAAAATTTCATCGAATGCATCCCGACAATGAATTACGATGGGCAGTTTGTGTTTTTTTGCCAATTGTATTTGAGCCTTGAAGGCCTCTTGCTGTTGTTTCAAAAAAGTTTTATCCCAATACAAATCGATTCCTATTTCACCAACTGCAAAGAACTTGTGATCGTCCAACATTTCTCTTACATGCTCAAGTTCATCTTTAAAATTCTCTTTCACGTGAGTGGGATGAAGCCCCATCATCAGAAACATATGATCCGGAAACTTGCGTTGTAAATCGAACATTGACTGTGTATAAGTAGAGTCAATCGCTGGAATAAAAAAACGACCTACCCCAGTATTTATAGCACTTTGAATAACACTATCACGATCCTCATCGAAGGCCTCGCTGTACAAATGGGTATGGGTATCAGTCAAAATCATGTGGCAAAAATAGGGTTATCTTTGACAAAAAAATACATGCCGAGCCTGAAAAGATTCCTTAAGAAGAAAAACTATATCAATGTGCCCTTAGTGCTCACGGCGACGAATCATTTTGAAATCGTAGCAAAACTAAATGGCATCACTGGAAGGTTCATTCTGGATACAGGCGCGTCGAATACCTGCGTAGGTTTTGACAAAATAGAATTCTTCAATCTTACTTCAAAGGAATCAAAGATCAAGGCAGCTGGTGCGGGCGCTACCAATATGGAGACATTGATTTCTACCAAAAACAGAATAGAAATCGGAGACTGGAAAAAAAACAAATTGAAAATCGTACTATTTGACCTCGTTCATGTAAATGAAGCATTGACGACCCATAAAGCTTTGCCCGTAGATGGTATTATCGGAGCGGATATCCTAAAAAAAGCAAAGGCGGTCATTGATTATCAAAAAAGTTGTGTTTATTTAAGGCCATAAAGCATTAAGGCCTAATTATTTACTTCTTATCGACTTAATTTAAATGATTGCGTTCAAGCGCATAAATTTAGGGCTCATGACCTAAATATATCGATAAAATGAAATTTCGGATATATCTACACAAACTCACTTATTTATGGTGGTTATTGCTCTTAGGTAGTTGCACTGTAGATAGTGAGCTTTTCGATGTAACTGTAACTGCAGAAGACTTGGAACTTAAAGAGCAACTCATTGACTTATCCGGCAGTTTAGATTATTATATCCTTCCAGAAAGTGATGATTTTGCAAACATACCTGCAGACCCTAATAACTGTCTCTTATACACATCTCCGAGCCCACGAGACTGTGGT
>JARFRH010000124.1 GCA_029287355.1 Maribacter sp.
TGACATTATTAAGGTTCACTCGAAGGGGTTTGGAATTTGGAGCTTTTATCACATAGTTTTCAGTAGAAGAAATCAGAGATAATCTCTTTCGATTAAGATAACTAATAAACCCTAGTGAAAAAAAAGATACAGTTATTCCAATACCCAAAATTCTGCCAAGAACATTGAAGTATTCATTCCATGTAAAATCTCGAAAACCACCAAGAAAGGGTTTATAGGTGAAGATAATTGCTCCTGTAAATAGAATGACCCATGTATACCATAAGATGGCTTTGCCTAAATTCCATTTTAAAAAGAGCTTAGGAAGTATTTTTGGAATTAGAAATTACATGCTAAGTACCGATAAGAAAAAGACAATGCCTAGGCTAAAAATAATCAGATCGATATACCATTCACCTGTTTGGTTTTCAATATCGAATGGTTTGAAAATTAATATAAAAATGCTAGCGCTTAATCCGATTAACAAAAGCCATAAAATATTTTTTCGGGAACTCCTTGGTCTTGGGAATGGGGTGTATAAAATCTTAGGCAATTTCATAGGACATCAATATAATCGTAAACGGTTAGATATCTATCTGAAATTATAATATTAACTCATACCTAATGGGCGCTATTAATGTTACAATCAACACTTGTATCTTGTTACAAGATCCTATATTTCTATTGTAGCGGTACTCTATTTAAACAGATTCCTTAACAACTTTAGAAGCCAAGCGCGCTTTCTTCACCTCGATTTTCTTCAACATCCAATCCGGGTAATCCGTAGCCTCTTCTGCTTCATAGATACGTAAATGTTGGTCTTCTTGTGGTTCTTTCAATTCATCAGGGTGGCAACCTAAGATTTCAGCTGCAGTAGCCACTCCGGAATGACTCGCACCCGCGACGCCATGTGATAGGATACTTGCTCCGCAGAGATATAGATTCTCGATTTCACTTTTGGCCTTAAAGGCAAAGGGGCCGATATGTTTTAAACTTTTTTCCGTACCGTAAACATTGCCTTCAGTGGTATTGACATAGTATTCATTAGTGATGGGTGTGCCCAATTCTTGATGTACGATATGATTACTTATTCCGGGTACGGCTTTTTCGAGTCCCTTGAGCATTTTTTTGGTCAACTGTTCTTTAAAAGCCAAATATTCAGGAGAACGTTGTAGCTCCTCATCTTTATACTTTTCGAAGGGCTCATAGTTGATAAAGGTGATGACTTCCAAGGTATGATGCTTCCCATCAAAACTAATGGGGTCTTTAAGGGTGGTACAACTGATGAACATCCCTTCAAAAGCTTCTTCCGTAGTCAAATCCGATGACATGGCCTTATCATAATAATCGTCCGCATCTTTGTCGGGCATCATCCAAACATTACCCGAGTCCAAGCCCGCTTTGCTTACATCCATATCCACCGTCAAAAATAGCATGAGCGAGGTACAGGAATACACTGTTTTTTCAAGTTTCTTTTGGAGTTTATTACTGAGATGTTCACGACCAATTAACTGATTATAGGTTATACCTACGTCGGCATTGGAGATAATTTGATCGGCAAAGAGTTGTTGTCCATTCTCCAGTTCTACACCCACCGCTTTTTTCTGTACAGTACCTGTCAAAAGAATTTTCTTGACGCTTTGGCTTGTCCGGATTTCCCCATCATGTTTTTTGATAGCATTGGTCATAGCCTTGATCAATGCGCCGCCACCGCCCATAGGGTAATAGCCTCCATAGAAGTAGTGGAACATTAACGCGGCATGAAGTATAAAAGCCGCCTTACGGGGCTGTACACCGTGGTCACCACATTGAATGTTCAGAATGTTCTTGACCAAGGGGTCTTTGATATGCCAATTGATCACGCGTCGAAGACTGAAGAGTCCGTATTTTCCAAAATGACGTGTTTTATAGGGAATGCTCAGTTTCTGCCAAAAGCCTTTAAAATAGGGTAGGGAGTATAATTGCTCGCTGACTTTTCTAATAAGCCCTAAATACTTTTTGATTCGTTTGGCTTCTTTCGGAAAACGCACACACATTCTAGTCTCGAATTCTTCCGGATCCGCTGGTATATCAAATCGATGTGTTCCGATATGAACATGCTCATACGCATCAGGATTCATACGAAAGAAGACCAGGTCATTGGCGATTCCCAACCCGCGATAGAGCTCATTGGTCGCTTCTCCTTCCCCACATAAACCGACATAATGAACCCCTGGTGTAAATCGATGCCCGTTTAAATAAAAGCTATGACACCAACCTCCGGGAACATCATGCTGTTCTATAACCAGCACTTTTTGTCCAGCCCTTGACAAGCAAATAGCCGCGGCCAATCCACCGGCGCCTGAGCCAATGATTATCGTGTCATACATGGAACTGGAGGTTTGCTCAGGCATTATAGTGGTATTTCTTTATCGAAGATAAAAAGAATCTGGAAAGTATGCCTTGGAATTAATTTGTAGGATAGAGTTCTTTCCATAAGAGCGTTCTGTTTTGTTCAGCCGACTGGCGAGCGGCGTCGAGAATCTTCATTACGATTGTATTATTCTCCAAGGAAGTTAGGTCGAAAGCATCAAGCTCATAGTTCTCATGAACGATTTTTTTTAATAAGGCAAAAGGATCATCATGGCCTGATGGTAATGGTTTAGCCTCCATTTCTTTTGAACCTTCCTTCTCATTTTCCATGACCTTCATCTGTGTGCCATTATTACAAAACACGTAACCTGTAGTGCCATATACCTCCATATCCTTAACGTTATGCGGCCAATTCCAGGAGGCTTGAATTATAACTTCAGCATCGGGGTATTTCAAAATAATGGTAGCATCATCATCGACTTTGGGATATTTCTCGGGTTTTAATTGTTGGGTAATACAAGTGACCGATACGGGCGCTTCCCCTTTCATCAACCAGGTGGTCAAATTGGCTCCATAGCAGCCGAAATCGGTTAGGGCTCCACCACCATTTAGTACGGGGTCGGTCAACCAATCTAAAAATTCAATGTTACACCCTATTTCAATAGGGCCGGGATGCCCTGTGTGGAACACTATTCGTTTAATCGGACCGATTTTTTCTTCAGCATGAATGAGCTCATACGCTTTCGCATTGCTGCCATACCATGATGTTTCGTAATTAGTGAGCAGTTGAACTTGATGTTTTTTGGCCAACTCAATCATTTCCTTGGTATGTTCCCAATTCACGGCCAAAGGCTTTTCGACCATGATGTGAATCCCTTTTGGGGCACAATAACGCACGGTTTCCAAATGCTCAAAGGTACTATTGAAAGCGGACACGGCTTCCGGTTGTGTTGCCGAAATCATTTCTTCCAAAGTCGAATATAGTAAATCATTGGAATATCCATATTGTTTGATCAAGCGTTCGGCTAAGTCACGATTTGGTTCTACAAAGCCGACGATTTCAATATCCCCTCCTGTCTTTCCTCTACGGAGCACTTGATTTACATGGCCATGGGTCATACCAACAACTCCTATTTTTAGGGGTTCTTGAGATGAGCTCGATTCTTGCGACCGACTCATTACGAATGGTAATACAATAAACAAAAAGGCGAAAACGGTTTTCATTCTTGCAGTGCTTGAGAGATAGCGGCCTCTGCCAGTGGCTCCATCACTTTATATCCTGCTACTGTCGGATGCACTTCGTCTTCCGCATACTTTTTTGGGAGGCCATTTCTTTCGTCGACCATGGCCGTGAAATAGTCTAGGTAGATATGTCCTTTCGCATCGCAGTAGGCCTTTATCATTTTATTCAATTCGATGATTTTAGGTGCAGGTTCCAAACCGGTTCTCCATGGGTAATCATACGCCGGAAGGGTTGAGGAGAGTATTACTTTGATGTCATTGGCCTGTGCCATTTCTGCCATCCCCTTGATGTTGTCCATTATCATCGGAATTGTAGAGGGGCCCGTATTGCCAGCAATATCATTAGTGCCGGCTAGCAGAACCACTACTTTAGGATTCAAATCAATGACGTCTTGACGGAAGCGAACCAACATTTGAGGGGTGGTCTGTCCGCTGATTCCTCTATTGACCCATGGTTTACCTTCGAAGAATTCCGGTCGGGAATTGATCCAACCAATGGTAATCGAATTTCCCATAAAAACGACTCTATCTTCACCTTCTTTCGGGGTTTCAAGCGTTGAATTTGCTTCCTGAAATTCGGCCAGATTCGGCCAATCTTGGGCATTTCCATAATTCGCGGAGAAGGTTGACAAGAGTGCAGCTAACATAAAAGTTTTGAATTTTTTCATTTTTTGGATTTTTCTCAGGAGCTTAAGGTATCAAATTGTTTTTTCTCCTCAAAGTTTAAGGGTACTTCGTGCATCAATTAGGGAGTGACAACTTTTTTACATAAGCAAAGCGCCCTGTATTTTTAAATACAGGGCGCTTTGTGTATTGCAGTTAATCGCGACTATTAATTGCAGTCTATATCTTCTCCTAGAGTATCCCAACAATGCCAGGCATCGTCCTGAAAATAGGAGGGTGACTTTACTCGGCCATTATATTCCGTTCTACTCCATTCGATATTCACATCAACAAATGCTTCCAGATTTTCATCGAATGCACGTATATTATAGAATACATTATAATCGGAATCCTGAAGTCCATACTCAAGGTAACTATCCTTAAAACGGTCGGTTTCTTGATTATCATTCAATTCCCTTACCCAAGTATATCTAATATTCGCAATTTCTTCGTTCTCACGTTCCCAGTTAATTCGTAACATTCGATTTGGACGCTCGGCACTTTGATTTAACACCCATTCACCATTGCTACCATCTCTTGCAGAGACACCGGAAAACCAAAGGAATTCATCAAAGGATGCAATGCCCGCTCGGGTAATGTACATTTCCCATACAACTTGATCACTACGAAGTTCCCCTGTCAATCGTGCCGAATACTGACCGGTAAAGCCATCGACCGTATAGGTCCATTGCCATATGTTATCGGCAATGGCTACAGGCTTATGTGCAAAAGCGGATCTGAAAGAGGCTACCGGAACCGCCAACGTTGTAAATAGCGCAGTGTTCCAAAAGCCAACGACCACGCGCGGGTAAATCCAGTTATTACCGGTCTTTGCAGTTAAATTTGATTTCCCTGATTCTGCCGGATCAGTTAAAAAATCGTCCAAGTCTAGCGCGAATGATTCCATAGGGGGGAGCTCCACAGCATCGGATGAGTTGATGTCCTCTGTTTTTTCGCAAGACGCGACAACCATAAGCACCATTACGAATAGGGCCCAAATTGTTTTGTTGTTTTTCATAGTACCACTGTTTTATTTGATTGTTCTATCTAATGAATAAAACGAGTTTAACTGCAAATAATTGTGAGGATTGAAAATTTTAAGGTGATAAGTGATTGACTATTAAGTAATTAAAATCAGAAGTTCGATTTGTATCCCACACTTCCGCTTTCTCACCATGTCCAAGTTTACCTTTTCCATTGGTAAAAGCTAAGCTGATATTTTTTGGTTTTTTTGTTCTTATTGGTGTGCTGCAGTTAAGGGGTTGTTGAAAAAAGAACCGGAAAGTCAAGGATCTCTTTTTAATTGAGACATTAGTTTTGTATTGATCCGTCAACTATTCCTTCACGATAGCAGGTTGCCCATTGACCTTTAATTCAAAAATGTCATTTCTGGCGTAATGTCCGATGACATCAAAATCTAATTTGCTTTTCTGTACTTGCTCAAAATCCAATTCAGCGACCAAAGCACCGGCCTCACCAAATAAAGGGCCCTGGATTACTTCTCCTAATGGGGAAACAATGATACTGCCGCCTAGACACATATCTTCAGGTTCATTTTGGACCAAGTGCCGGTATTTTTTGGGATACATTGATTTGGTATAATATTGATTGCAACCCAATACAAAACATCTACCTTCTAAAGCGATATGTTTCATGGTGGTGGTCCACTCGTTTCGAGAATCCGCTGTAGGCGCAATATAGATTTCCACCCCTTTTTGATACATGCTCATTCGAGCCAAAGGCATGTAATTCTCCCAGCAAATGAGTCCGCCTAATTTTCCGATTTTGGTTTCAAAAGCGACCAAAGATTCCCCTGCAGCTTCACCCCAAATCAAGCGCTCCGTTCCAGTAGGCTTGATTTTTCGATGTACCCCTAATAGCCCTTTTGTAGGTGAGATGTATAACATGGAACAGTAGAGCGTACCATTTACATTTTGCTTTTCGGTCACACCGATAACCAAATAGGTGTGATGTGTTTTCGCTAATTTTTCAAGACCTTGTAGGTCCTCACTTTCCAAGTCAATGCTATTCTCTGCAAATTCTGAATACAATTTTCGACCTTCATCGGTACGACTGCCGATTGTGGCACCAAAAGAAAAACCTCTTGGGTAACCGGGCACAAATGATTCGGGAAAAACGATGAGTTCACAGCCTTGTTTTGAATAGGATGCAACCAAGGTTTCGATTTTATCCAAGGTCTTCGATTTATCAAAGAAAACAGGACTTTCTTGTACTACGGCTACTTTTAGTTTCATATCTCCTTAATCCTGGTACTTCGCACTTTTGCCATTCGCCATCGTACGTTTGATAAAATCGCGAATGTCATTGTTGGCATTTTGCAAATCCTCACGCCGTAAGTACATCATATGTCCTGAACGATATCCTTTAAAGTCAAAACGGTCTTTCATTCGCCCGCTTGGGTCTACTTGCCACATCGTGTATTTGGCATTGAAATAGGTTGTTGCACCGTCATAATAGCCGGACTGTACCAAAACATTCAAGTATGGATTCTGCGCCATGGCTTGACGTAGGTCATCACGTGTGTTGTCCTTTTCATTATTCCATGGCCTTACCCGACCGAACATATTGTATTTGATATCCGTTTTAAATTTGAGTTCTTCCTGTAAATAGTAGTTAATGGCAGGCGTAAAGCTGTGCAGCCACGATGTGATTTCAGCATTATAATCTGGCGAGTTGCCCGACAATTCTTTGTCGATGCCCAAATACCGGCTGTCTAATCTTCCAACGGTATATCCTCCTTTATCTTTAAGAAGATTTTTCCAGAAATATCGCGTTGGAATGACAAGATTTAAATCCAAAATTTCTTTTTTGGAAAGTCCTGAATAATAAGCCATTTTTTCGGCAACAACTTCGCGTTCATTGTCCAAAATAAAGCCTCCTTTGGCCAAAGCGGGGACCACATTATTTATGGCATAGTCTTCCGATTCAGGTAGTATTTCGAGTAAATCTTTATTCTGTAATTCAGCTGGCAGCGCCTTGTGGTGCCATGCTGCAGCCGTGAAATAGGGAAGCCTGATACCATCGGAAACGGGCCCTCCGGTTCGGATGACTTTATAATCCGCTGGGGAAACCATAATAACGCCGTTCAAATACATCCATTGTTGGTTTTGCAGCGCCAAGGAAAGCCCCATGACACGAGTGCCTCCATAACTTTCACCAACAATATATTTGGGCGAACGCCAACGGTTATTTCGCGTAACAAAAGTATTCAACCATTCTGCTAAATATTTGATATCTGCGTTGATGCCGAAAAATTTCTCGCGGTCTACTTCTTTACCAGTTTCAGGTATGGTTCGGCTGTATCCCGTATTCGCCGGATTCACATAAACAATATCGGTAACATCTAAAACCGAAAACGGATTGTGTTTTACACCATAAGGCTGCACGGGATATCCCTCATCGTCTATTTTCAATACCCTTGGCCCGGTATAGGCCAAATGCATCCAGACAGAACCAGAACCTGGGCCACCATTAAAGGAAATAAGCAAAGGTCGCGAGGCTCTGTCCTTTACATTGTTTCGGGTATAGTAGGTGTAGTGCAAAGACGCAGTTGGTTTTCCCATTTCGTCCCAAACTGGTTGCGTACCTACGGTAGCGGTATAATTAATGGGGTTTCCGTTAATGGTTACACTATGTTGTGTGGTAACTGTCGTATCAATCGGTAGTTTTCTTTCTTGCGAAACTGCAAATTGAAAAGTAAATGTCAATAGGGTACTAAGTAGTGTAAATTTTCTCATGCTTCTATTCAAATTAGGATGTGTCTAAATGTAGGGAAAAGGAGATTCAAATTCAAGCTCTACGGTTAGAAGATGTCTGGTCGAGGGCAGTCGAGGCCCAACTAAATTCTAGAGTTTAAAAAGTAATTCTCGACTATGCTCGAACAGACTTGTTGCAATACCAACTGATCAGATCTTTTAATATTTTTTGTAGTTTTAGAAGGTAAAGAACACCCTTAGAAAAAAGAAAATGAAAAATATATCGCGAAGAACCTTTAATAAAAAACTCACACAAGGCCTAGCTGGGACTGCTCTACTTTCAGGAATGCCTTTGGCCTGTGGTATGAATTCTGGAAACGAAGATAAGAAACTGGGTATCGCCTTAGTGGGCTTGGGAGGTTATAGTACGGGTCAATTGGCACCTGGTTTGGTCAATGCAGCGCATTGTTATTTGGCAGGGATAGTAACGGGTACCCCATCGAAAGAGCAGCAATGGATGAAGCAGTACAATATCCCCAAAGCGAATGTATACAACTATGAGAATTTTGATGAGATTGCGAAAAACGATTCGATTGATATCGTATATGTGGTTTTACCTAATAGCATGCATGCTGAATTTTCTATTCGTGCGGCAAAAGCGGGTAAGCATGTGATTTGTGAAAAACCGATGGCGGTAAGCGTGGCGGAATGCGATGCCATCATTGCGGCTTGTGAGAAAGCCGGCGTGAAGTTAAGTGTCGGCTATCGAATGCAATCCGATCCATATACCAAAGAAATAAAACGTTTGGTCAAGGAAAAAACATTCGGCGACGTGCATTATGTTTCGTCGGATGCAGCTTATATTTCAAGGGGCAATCCTGATCAATGGCGATTGAATCATGCGCTTTCAGGTGGCGGTGCCCTGATGAATATGGGGGTATATTCCATTCAAAGTAACATTTATGGAACAGGAACAAACCCAACTTCGGTGGCGGCGCAACAGTTTAGCACCATGCCTGAATACTTTAAAGATACCGATGAGACCATCACCGCGCAGATGCAGTTTCCTAATGGGGTAGTGGGTACTATGTTTACGAGCCACAATGCCAATGCCAACCGATTATTCGTCAATTTTAGAAGAGGGTGGGCGGAACTTAATCCTTGCCATAATTACGGTCCCTTGGCAGGCAAGACATCAGATGGGAAGGAAATTAAATTCCCCCATAAAAGTCAACAAATGCTTCAGATGGATGATTTTGCCAAACACATCAAAACCGGAAGTACCAATTTTGCTCCAGGCGAAATGGGTAAACGCGATATGATCATTGTTGAGGCCATTTATCAGTCCATTAAAGAAGGTGGAAAAACCATTCCTCTTGATTTAGGGCGTATGGGAATAGTTTCAACTTGATTGCATTTCCTCCCATGAAATACCAGTAGGTTCTTATTTTAAAGGGTTACATCGCTCAATCGTTTCTGGGTTCTCGACTGAGTCCGTTAGCCGAACGGGCAGGCTAGAAGTGAATGAGCGGCCTCTTCAGAATTTTTCGAATACCCCCAAACCAAAAAGTGCAAAGTCATACTTGACCGGGTCATGGGGGTCGAGATTTCTAAGGCTTTTGTCTAATTCCGCTAAGGCTTTGGCATCATTTTGCTTGCGTTTAAGGAGCTTTAGCTTTCGTGCGACATTCCCAGAATGCACATCAAGCGGGCACGATAATACAGAAGATGGAATAGACTTCCACAATCCTAAATCCACACCCGTTGAATTGTCACGAACCATCCATCGTAAAAACATATTGATACGTTTTGCTGCAGACCCTTTTGAAGGATCACTCACATGTTTGGTGGTTCGGATTTGATGTGGCATTTCAAAAAAGGTTTGCTTAAAGTTCGAAATGGCCGGTTGCATCGAGTTTTTTGAAATTCCGTCAGCAAAAACATTTTCCAATCCATCATACATACGATACATGTTTTTTAGGCTTTTTATGAAAAAACATAAATCGGTTTGATTGAACGTACGATGAACAAATCCTGAAAACCGTTCTAAGTCAGATTCTTTATGACTTAGAACAAAGTCATGTGGAGCATTATCCATCAGCTGCATCATTCGATTTGCATTGTTGATGATGCTTTTTCGATTTCCCCACGCGATGGTAGCCGTTAAAAATGCACTGATTTCAATATCCTCCCTTTTTGAATACCGATGGGGAATTTGAAGGGGATCACTTTCCAAAAAACTAGGATGGTTGTACTGTTCAACCTTGGCATCAAGAAACTCCTTTAATTCTGCCTTGGTCATACTTATATCGCTTCTTTTTCAGAGGCGGTGATTAATCCGTCGACCATCACTAATTTTCGGTCCGCCATATTGGCCAAGTGTTCATTATGAGTGACAATGACGAAGGTTTGACCAAATTCATTTCGTAGCTCAAAAAACAATTGATGCAGGGTATCGGCACTTTCAGAATCTAAGTTGCCACTGGGTTCATCCGCAAAAATTATCGATGGGCTATTTACCAGCGCCCGCGCAACCGCTACCCGTTGTTGCTCACCACCTGAGAGTTCCGCTGGCTTGTGATGATATCGTTCCTTAAGTCCAAGAAATTCCAAGAGTTCTTTGGCCCTCTGTTCTGCAACTGGTTTGGGAGTATTTTTTATAAAAGCCGGGATGCAGACATTTTCCAAGGCTGTGAATTCCGGTAGCAATTGATGGAATTGAAAAATAAAACCAATATGTTCATTACGAAATCTCGCCAGCTCTTTGGCCGATAAATTGGTGACATCAATATCATTTATGACCAAGGTGCTATCGCTTTTGTTCGTTTGGGTATCCAATGTGCCCAAAATTTGTAGAAGTGTCGTTTTTCCAGCTCCTGAGGCACCTACAATGGAAACGACTTCACCTTTTTTAATATGCAAATCGACTCCTTTTAACACTTGGAGTTCGCCAT
>JARFRH010000177.1 GCA_029287355.1 Maribacter sp.
GCTCCCATTCTGTTAATGCGGGATCCGCTTACAATTTTGAATTCTGAATATTCAAGGGTCTGTACCAAATCGTCAAAATCACTAAAATCCGTGGAGAGGTCGGCATCCAAATACCCTATATAGTCGAGCTGTTCATCTTGATAGGATGTTCATTTTTGTGTAACTATTTGAATTACAAAGTAATATCTAAACGCATGAAATTTTAGATAAGTATGGTTGAATGAAAGATTCGTGTAGACGAATGGAAGTTTACATTAGACCAATCGTATTCAACCATGTGTAATTCAGCGCGATATTCCTTCGCCGAACAGACCTAAAGTATCATCGGGACCCATTATTTTGTAAAGTAATATGCAAGATGTTCCTTCGAAGGAAATTTTTTTGGCATATTTAAAAGGGAAACTATAAATAAACTTCTTAGCGTGTGGGTTTATGCTCAACTGCGAGGTTTTAATGAATATTGAAGCTAATCCGTCTTGCAATATAACAGGGTACCTAAAATTGCGCGCTTTTTTATCTCTTCACTATAATCACAATTCCTTTTTACTACCTATTTTTACCAAATGGAAGAATGGTACCACTATCCGCTATTAGTAGTAGTAGGTTTTGCAGTGGGTTTTATCAATACGGTTGCTGGGGGTGGATCCTTACTTTCATTGCCCGTTTTGATATTTTTAGGTCTCCCGCCTAGTGTTGCCAATGGTACCAATCGCGTTGGCATTGTGATTCAAACCGCCCTAGCCACAGCTGGCTTCAAAAGCAAAGGTGTCTCCACGGCCCCCTTTAATATTTACCTCGGCATATCAGCTTTATTAGGGGCGATCATTGGCGCCAATATCGCAGTGGACATCAAGGGTGAAACCTTCAACAAGATTCTAGCGATCGTGATGATCTTAGTAGTGTTGGTCATAGTTTTCAAGCCAAAAATTAAACTTGCGGAAATGCAAGAGCGTATCACGGGTAAGCACCTATGGATCGGCATTGTCGCTTTTTTCTTTTTCGGCATTTATGGAGGATTCATTAATGCGGGTCTAGGCTTTATTATTATCTTATTTTTGCATTATATCAATCAAATGACCTTAGTTAGGGCCAATGCCACCAAAGTCGCTGTTGTATTTATATATACGCTTTCCGCTTTGGCTGTATTTATAGCGAACGACAAAGTTATCTGGGAGGTTGGTTTGATTATGGCAATTGGTAACGCGGCAGGAGCATGGGTCTCAAGTAGGGTGTCGGTGGATAAAGGCGACGGATTTATAAAGACATTTTTGATCATTATGGTAGTTGCCATGTCGATTAAATTATGGTTCTTTTAATTAAATAAAAGTTCTATTTTTCCATTCCCACAAACTTGCCTGCCGTTAGGCAGGGGTGGTCATCTCAAGAAGTATGAGTAGCAGGTTTCAACACGAAATAGACACTATTGAAATATGAACGACACAAACATTATTGCACATCTTGAATGGCGCTATGCCGTAAAGAAATTCGATACGGATAAAATACTTTCGAAGGAGAAAATAGAACTACTTAAACAGGCCTTTAATCTTACTGCAACTTCGTACGGTTTGCAGCCCATAAAGATGGTAGTAATAAAAAATAAGGAACTTCAAAAGAATTTGGTAGCCCTATCTATGGGGCAACAGCAAGTTTCCCAAGCATCGCACATCTTAGTGTTGTGTATTGAGAAAAAAATTGATGCTGATTACATCACAAGGTATTTTGAAAAAGTGAAACGCGTACGCGGTACTAGTGATGAGATTCTCGCACCCTTTAAAGATAGCATGGTGACTAGTTTTTCAAACAAAGATGTCGCCGAGATTCAAGAATGGTCAAAAAATCAGGCCTATTTGGCGCTGGGAAATTTATTGACTATTTGCGCCATGGCAAAAATAGATTCATGCCCGATGGAAGGATTTTCACCTAAAGGTTATGATCGACTATTGCAATTAGAGGAAAAAGGATTGACATCGGTCTTGGTATTACCAATAGGTTACCGAGCCGAGGATGATGTTTTTTCATCCTTAAAGAAAGTGAGACGAAATATTGATGATAGCGTCATTGAAATAAAGTAGAATTTTATCAACTTAACTATTAAAGAATGCCAGGGTTTGAACTTTTTGGAGATGCTGAACGAAAACAGGTAAATGATGTATTGGAGTCAGGTGTGCTGATGCGCTATGGCTTTGACGGCATGCGAAATGGGCACTGGAAGGCCATGGAGCTAGAAAAAGCCCTAGCAGAACGCATGCAAGTAGATTACACGCAATTGGTGAGTAGCGGAACCTCAGCATTGACCGTGGCATTGGCAAGTGCAGGGATAGGAGCTGGTGACGAAGTCATTATGCCAACATTCACCTTTGTGGCAAGCTTTGAATCAATTTTGGCGCTGGGAGCCGTACCGATTTTAGTTGATGTAGATGACACCTTGACTTTGGATCCACAGGCGGTCAAGAATGCCATTACCAAAAAGACCAAAGTTGTGATGCCTGTGCATATGTGTGGTTCTATGGCAGATATGAGCGCTTTAAAACACATTTGTGATCAGTATGATCTACTGCTTTTGGAAGATGCCTGTCAGGCTATCGGGGGAACTTTTGAAGGAAAGCCTCTTGGCAGTTATGGTGATTTAGGATGTTTTTCTTTCGATTATGTAAAGACGATTACCTGTGGGGAAGGTGGCGCGGTGATTACAAATAACGAAAAGTATAAATTGAATGCTGACCATTATTCAGACCATGGTCATGACCATATTGGAAAGGATAGGGGAGCTGAGACGCATCCTTTTTTAGGATACAATTATCGAATTTCTGAATTACATGCTGCGGTGGGCTTAGCGCAATTGGCTCGATTGGATGAATTTTTAGCAATACAGAAAAAAAACTATTCGATTTTAAGAGAGGCTTTGGAAGCAATTGACGGAGTGCAATTCAGACGTGTGCCTGAGGGAGGTGAAGAGAGTTATGCTTTTTTAAATTACTTCTTACCTGATGAAGCAATCGCAAAAAAAGTCCATAAATCCCTAGGTGAAGATGGAGTCGATGCTTGCTTCTATTGGTATGACAATAATTGGCATTATTATCGCAGATGGGAGCATTTAATGAACCTAAGGTCTTTAGGGAAATTACCTCAAGCGATTTCTACTCAAATACCGGATTATAGCAAATCCGATTTTTCAAAGTCAGACCATTGGGTAGGTCGGAACATCTCATGCTTGATCAAGCTGGGATGGAGCGAAGCCGAAGTAAACCAACGGGCCCAGAAAATGGCGGATGTTATCCGTACGGTGATTTAAGGTTTCGGTCAATTCAATTAGACTTAAGGTATTAAAGATTTCCCTATATTTAGTTGCTACGTCTTAAAAACCAAGTGGAGTGTGGTTGTTGTGCCATACTTGGTCATATCCAATTTTAAACCTATGAAGTCAAGATTAGTTCCTCGTTCGATAATTCCTGTAATGACCTTGATGTTGATTGGTTTTACCGGATGTTTGGAGAAACCAAAGGTAGAAACCCTGCAGGCTGAGCCTGTAGACCTTGTATATCCGCTATTGGATACCGAAAATTCGCGCTGGTTTTTCTTTGCTTCCGCAAATCGCCCTTTTGGTATGGTAAACCTCTCACCTGATACCGAAGTTGATGGCGCATGGGGTAGTGGATATCGGTATAGCAATGATACCATTCATGGTTTTAGCCATATACATGCCTGGCAACTTTCAGGTCTTTCGGTATTACCCGTTCACATCGATGAGAATAATGATAAGGAGATTTTTAAGGATTTTAAATCAAAGTTTGATCATGCTACCGAAAAAGTCTTCCCGGGCTATCATTATGTTGAGTTGGATAGATATGGCATTAATGTCGAATTAACCAGCACAAAACGTGTGGGCTTCCATAGATATAGCTTTAAGGCTGATCAACCTGCCGCCATTCTCTTTAATTTAAACAGCATTTTAGGGCCGAATGAAAACACAGGTGGAATTCTTAAAAAAATTGATAGGAGAACCTTGTCGGGGGAGTTGTTGATTACCGCAACCCGCCGAAGACCTAAACCGGTAAAACTATTTTTCCACATCGAATTGAATACCGACGTTGAATCTATTCTTCAGGACGATGAAACCGGTAATTATCTGCTAATGGTCAAAGGAAATGAGGTGCTCATGAAAACTGGAATTTCATATACTTCTTATGAGAATGCGAAGACCAATATCAAAACCGAATTACCTCATTGGAATTTTGACCGGATTATCAAAGAATCCAAGGAAGAGTGGAACGGACTTTTAGGTAGGATTAAAATTGAAGGAGGTACCGAGACGGAACAAAGACGCTTTTACACAGATTTATGGCATGCACTTCAAGGTAGACGCACCATTAATGATGTCAACGGTGCTTATCCCGATTATACAGGTGATGATTTTAGAATCGGACAACTACCCCTAAATGATAAGGGTCTTCCGGAATTCAATCATTACAATTCCGATTCTTTTTGGGGTGCACAATGGACCATAAACACCCTTTGGGGATTGGTTTATCCTGATATCATGGAAGACTTCGTGCGTTCCCTCATGCAGTATCATAAAGATGGCGGACTTGTTCCTCGTGGGCCCTCCGGCGGAAATTATACCTATGTCATGACCGGGGCTTCCTCTACTCCTTTTATTGTAACGGCGATACAAAAAGGAATTATAACGAAAAACTTGGACTCCATTTATAGTGCACTAAAGAAGAACCACGTATCAGGAGGAATAATGGAAAAGGCTGGCTACGAACATAAAACGATGCTAGGCGGAGGGTTCAAGTACTATTTGTCAAATGGCTATGTTCCGTACCCTATCCCTGAGGGGAAATTTGGCTTACACCAAGATGGAGCAAGCCTCACTATGGAATATGCTTATCAAGATTGGACTTTGGCCCAACTGGCAAAAAAGCTGGATCTCCATGAAGATTATGACTACTTCATGGAACGTTCGATGAATTATAAAAACGTTTTTGATACGGTGGTCGGCTGGATGCGGCCAAAAGATCTTGAAGGGAATTGGCTTAAAAACTATGACCCCTACGGATATGAAAATGGTTTTAACGAATCCAACGGAGCGCAATCTACATGGTTCGTGCCTCATGACATGAATGGACTCGCCGAATTGATGGGTGGAAAATCAGTGGCCGTTGAAAAGCTTCATGCACAATTCTTAAAAGCAGCGGAGCAAGGTTTTACTTCGGGTAATTCCCATGCACAGGAATTGCATCCTGAATACCGTCATGTACCTATTAATTATGGGAATCAGCCCTCTATACAAACTGCTTTTATTTTCAATAAGTTGGGCAGGCCAGATTTGACTCAATTTTGGTCGCGTAGGGTAGTGGAAAAAGTGTTTAATGGTTTATCGCCATCTGTGGGTTACAATGGTGATGAAGATCAAGGTCTTATGGGTAGTTTGTCGGTGCTAATGAAATTGGGCATTTTTCAAATGAACGGGGGAACTGAAGACAATCCGAAATACGAGTTAAGTAGTCCATTATTTCCCAAAACTGTTTTGTTTCTTTCCAATGGAAATGAATTACGAATTAACGCAGACCGGAAATCTGCAGATGCATATTATATACAGAATCTAAAATTCAACGGCAAAGAATTGCCAGAGCTCTTTTTGAGCCATTCAGATTTACTTCAAGGGGGGAGTTTGGAGTATTCCCTGGTCAGTGACCCTAAGGAATAGTGGCAGGATATAAGCTTCAAAACCACCGGCAGTATGAAGGAGGCTTGAAACGCTTAGTATGGTACATATTCCACGATTTCCAATCCATATCCGACGATACCCACACGTTTAGTCTGTGCTCCGTTGGAAAGCAATTTCATCTTTGTGATATTGAGGTCATGTAGAATTTGAGCTCCAATACCAAAATCGCGGGCATCCATATCTATTTTGGGTGCTTTGAAAACACCTTGTTTTTGCAATGCTTTCAATTCGGTCAATCTTGACAAAAGATTCAATGATTCCGAATCTTGATTGATGAACACAATTGCGCCCTTTCCCTCCGCGTTGATGGCTTTGAACATATCCTCTAGCTGTTTGTCAGGATTGTTGGTCAATGTTCCTAAAATATCATTGTTGACCAAGGTGGAATTGATTCTGGTCAATACCTTCTCGTCTTTGTTCCAATTTCCTTTGGTAAGTGCGATATGAATATGATTATTGGTGGTCTGTTTGTAAGCACTTAAACGAAATTCGCCAAATCTTGTAGTGATTTCAAAATCTTCTTTTTTCTCGATTAGGCTGTCGTGTTCCATACGATAGGCAATAAGCGACTCAATGGAAACAATTTTAAGATCGAACTTTTTGGCAACTTCAATAAGCTCAGGTAAACGAGCCATACTTCCGTCATCATTCATGATTTCAACGATGATTCCGGCAGGTTTTAAGCCGGCTAGGCGTGCAAAATCAATTGCGGCTTCGGTATGTCCGGTTCTACGGAGAACACCACCTTCTTTCGCTACTAAGGGGAAAATATGTCCGGGTCGCGCCAGATCATGTGGCTTAATAGTACTATCGGTCAATGCACAAACCGTTTTGGCTCTATCGGACGCGGATATACCC
>JARFRH010000287.1 GCA_029287355.1 Maribacter sp.
CCCCCCCCCCCTTACACGCATAATACGTCACACGACATCCGGACCACAGTCTCGTGGGCTCGGAGATGTGTATAAGAGACAGGGCTAAGGGTGTGAATAGGCAAACATAAGAATTAAAAAAAGAACTAGCCGAAATTACCAACGTTGAAAAATGGAATTTCGCTTTTTTATCCGATGCCGACACCAAAATCTTTTTTGAAAGCTTACAAACGAACTTGACTTTAGATGAAGACCTCGCCACGCCTTATGTCTTTATCATTGACAAGGACAAAAATCTAAGGGGAAGAAATGATGATGAAGATGAGGGTACGAAATTTGGATTCAATACGACTTCAGTGGCTGAATTGAATAATAAAATGGTGGATGATGTAAAGATCATGCTCGCAGAATATCGTCTTGCATTGAAGAAGAATAACGCGGATAGAACGAAATGAAGAATAAGTATACCTATGTCTGGGTTTCTCTAGTGATTCTGGTTTTCGGAATCATATTCATCCCTAGAATCGTCGATAGGGTCAATAGTGGTACGGTTGTGAAAAATGACCGAATGAATGTAAAAGATAATAGCGGTGACCTGTCTTTTGTGCTTTTAAATGGAAAGAAAAGAAGAGTTCCTTCTTTCGAGTTCATCAATCAAGATAGCCTCATAATCGGCAATGCCGATTATGAGGGAAAAGTTTTTGTCGTAGAGTTTTTCTTTACCAGTTGTCCATCGATTTGCCCAATTATGAATAAGAACCTTGTAGCGATTCAAGACGAATTTGCAAATGCAGACGACTTCGGTATTGCCTCTTTTTCGATTACTCCAGAATACGATACCCCAATGGTTTTAAAGGAATACGCAGAACGATATGGTGTATTCGATTTAGATTGGAATTTGATGACTGGTGATCAAGAGAAAATCTATACATTGGCCAATGAGGGTTTTAATATTTTTGCCGCCGAAATGCCTGATGCACCAGGTGGGTTTGAGCATTCTGGCTTATTTGCATTGATTGATAAAAATGGATACATCCGTTCAAGGGTCGATGATTTCGGAAACCCTATAGTGTATTATCGCGGGGCAATTACCCCTGAACAAGGGACCAATGATCACGGAGAAACCGAACAGATATCCATTTTAATAGAGGATATCAAAAAACTCTTGGATGAATAAAAGAAAAATGGATAGCGTGGCTTTAAAAGAAAAAAAGTTTAATCGTCTGATTACCATAATTTCGATTATTGTGCCATTAGTAGTGGTTATATTGTTCGAAGTTAAGATTCCGAATATGGAAAGATTGGGTTTTTTGCCGCCTATTTATGCCTCAATTAATGGCCTTACTGCTGTACTTCTTGTGTTGGCTGTTTGGGCAATCAAGAATGGAAAAAGAGAAGTGCATCAAAAATTGATGACCACCAGTATCGGTTTGTCAATTGTTTTCTTGGTTTTATATATCGTCTACCACATGACTTCCGAATCAACTACTTTCGGTGGGGAGGGAATTATTCGTTATGTCTACTTCTTTATTTTGATTTCGCATATCGCACTTTCCATTGTAATAATCCCGTTGGTTTTGAAAACATATGCTAGGGCCTATTTGGGTAAATTTGAAAGCCATAAAAAGTTGGCCAGAATCACGTTTCCTATTTGGTTGTACGTGGCAATCACGGGAGTGGTGGTTTATCTAATGATTTCTCCATATTATATCAATTAATAAAATGTCACCCTGGGCGCAGTCGAAGGGCAATCTCATGAAAAGATTTAGAGTTATCGGAATCGGTTTGTCAATGCTTATACTTCCTGAATTTGTAGCTGCTCAGTGTGCCATGTGCAGAGCGGTTCTCGAAAGTGAGGGTAACGTTGAAGTTGCAGAAGGAGTCAATAACGGCATTGTTTATCTTATGGCAATTCCCTATGTTTTGGTTGCGGTACTTTTCTATTTTGTGTATCGAAAAATGAAGAATTAGGTTTTAAATTTCATTTTTAACTTTTTTTTACAAAGTTTACTGTAACAATCTTGGTTTCTTATAGTCTTATGAACATGTGGTATTCCCCACCCACGTTCATCAATCATCAAAAATCCAACTCAAATGTTTGACATCGAAAGATGGCAGGAGATTTTCGATACTATCCGTAAGAATAGACTACGGACGGTACTCACTGGCATTTCGGTGGCTTCCGGAATCTTTATTCTCGTAATTTTATTGGGTTTTGGTCAAGGCATGCAAAATGGTATCGCCCAAGAGTTCGAAGAAGATGCAAGTAATCGTATCGGTGTTTGGACTCAAGTAACCACAAAAGAGCATAAAGGACTAAATCCTGGTCGTCCTATTCGTTTGCGGAATGAGAACTATGCCTATATCGAAGAAAAATACGCAGATGAACTCGAGTACAAATCTCCCAATTTTAGAGTATTTAACGCGAGTATCAATTATAAGAAAGAGTCGGGTGCATATTCTGTTCAAGGCATTTCACCCGAATACCAACAAATAGAAAACGAATTCATTTCGAAGGGTCGCTTTCTAAATTATAAAGATCACCAATCTGTTTCAAAGGTTGCTGTAATTAGCAATAAAATACACAGAGAACTACTACAGAAGGTAGAGGATCCAGTTGGTCGTGAATTGAAAATAGCCAATTTAAGCTTTAAGATCATTGGTGTCTATGGCGATAAAGGGGGTGAACGAGAAGAAGATAGAATTTATATTCCCCTGAGTACAGGGCAACGTGTTTTTAATGGGGGCGATAGTTTAAACATGATGTATTTTACATTAAAGCCCGCTGCCACCTTTGAACAGACCCTTGAGGAGTCCATAAAATTCACTGACGAAATAAAAACCTATCTAAAGCAATCACATACCGTCGCTCCAGATGATATGAGCGCGATAAATACCTTCAACACCTTAGAGAACGTACAGCGGTTTATGAACCTTATTGGTGGCATCAAGTTTTTCTTTTGGTTTGTTGGTGTCTGTACGATAATAGCCGGTATTGTAGGGGTGAGTAATATCATGCTCATTATAGTCAAAGAAAGAACAAGAGAAATAGGTATCCGAAAGGCTTTGGGTGCCAAGCCATGGTCGATAATCGGTATGATATTACATGAGGCTATATTCGTGACGGCCGTGTCTGGTTTTGCTGGACTTATATTTAGTATGGGTCTGTTGGAATTGATAGGGCCTAATGTAGAAGTCGATTACGTGGTTAATCCTTCCATTGATTTTAATGTTGCACTCACGACCGTATTGCTATTGATTTTTGCGGGTACCTTGGCAGGTTTTTTCCCCGCATGGCGTGCAGCTAAGATAAGACCCATTGAGGCATTAAAAGAAGAATGATATTTAAGAGTATTAACTGAATAGCTCAGAATCAAATGTTCAATAAGGATCGCTGGAACGAAATATTGCAAGTGCTGACCACAAATTGGTTCAGGACCTTACTGACGGCCTTTGGTGTTTTTTGGGGCATATTCATACTGATTATTTTATTAGCGGCTGGAAAAGGACTTGAAAACGGCATTCGCGCTGATTTTGGGGGTATTGCAACGAATACCATATTCATGTGGACGAGAACAGCCTCGAAAGCCTATAAAGGTCTACCGAAGGATAGGGAGTTTAGTTATAAAACGGGCGATGTAGCCGATATTCGTGAAAACGTTGAAGGACTTCAATACCTTTCGCCTAGAAATCAATTGGGTAATTTTCGAGGAACCAACAATGTGGTGAGAGGGTTGAAAACAGGTGCTTTCACCGTATATGGCGACTATCCAGAGATTATCAAACAAGACCCGATGAACATCACTTCGGGCCGTTTTTTGAATTATGGTGACATCAATGAAAAACGTAAAGTCGCTGTAATCGGTATTAATGTTAAGTCAAGTTTATTTGGTCTTGATGAAGAATGCCTTGGCACCTATATTAAAATCAATGATGTCAATTTTATGGTCGTTGGTACTTATAAGAAAACCAATGTTAATGGTGACAGCGAAAATGCGCAAAAGAACATTTACATTCCTTTTACTTCGTTTTCACAGGCATTCAATAGGGGCGATAAGGTAGGTCGGATGGCTATTACCGCGGTTGATGATGTTCCAATTACCAATATAAAGGATCAAATATTCAACATCGTCAGGGAGAATCACAGAATACACCCTCAAGATACGCGAGCCATTGGTCATTTTGACCTAAATGAACAATTTCAAAGAGTTGTCAGTCTTTTTGGCGCTTTGGAATTGATTGCTTATTTCGTAGGCATATGTGTACTGCTTTCCGGTATTATCGGGGTAAGTAATATCATGCTGATCGTCGTGAAGGAGCGAACCAAAGAGATTGGCATCAGACGTGCCTTGGGTGAAGGACCTCGGTCTATCAAACGACAGATTTTGATGGAGTCCATATTTTTGACCATTATCTCGGGTATGACTGGCATCGCATTTGGGGCTTTGGTTATTTATGGGATAAATTATTTGTTGGATGTCAGTGGTCCGGTAATGATGTTCGTAAACCCCAGTGTGAATCTTGGTGTGGTAACCATCGCATTGCTCATTTTAATAGTCTCTGGGCTATTTGCTGGTTTTATTCCCGCCAATAGCGCTATTAAAGTGAGGCCAATCGAGGCCCTGAGAACAGAATAAAAAGAAAAATTATTAAGAATATTCATCAATCAACACAACTAAGAAAATGAAGAAAAAAGCAACTATTTTTATTTTGCTATTCATCGTAGTAGCATTTGGGGGCGCCATGTACTACCTCTATCAGAAAAATGCTGAAGACCCGGTTGTCTATGAGACTGAAACCCCATCGACCGAGACTATTGTTAAGAAAACGGTAGCAACAGGAAGCATCTTGCCATTAGAGGAGGTATTGATTAAACCGAATATTTCAGGAGTTATAGAGGAGGTTTTCGTTGAAGGCGGAGATTATGTGAAATCGGGAGACCTAATATGTCGTATCAAGGTTGTCCCCAATTTGAATGCTTTGAATGATGCAAGAAATGCCATCGATGAAGCAAAAATCGGTTTGGATGACCAATTGCGTAATTTAGAACGACAGAAAAGCTTATTTTCAAAAGGGGTGATTTCCAAAGTTGATTTGGAACGAGCGGAGGTCGCTTATGATCAAGCCAAACAGGCCTATGGCGCTTCGAACAAAAGATATGATATCGTAAAAACCGGAACGGCCAAGGGCTATGGAAATGCTGCCAATACCCAGATTAGGGCAACGGTGAGTGGTATGGTTTTAGAAGTCCCGGTAGAAGTGGGCAATCAAGTCATTGAAAGCAATACTTTTAATGAAGGTACCACCATTGCCACCATCGCCGATGTCGAAAAAATGATATTTGAGGGTAAAGTAGATGAGTCGGAGGTGGGGAAAATCAAAGAAGACCTTCCCTTGGAAATTACCGTTGGAGCTATTGAAAATACCGTTTTCGATGCGGTTTTAGACTATATAGCCCCGAAAGGAAATGCTGAAAATGGCGCTATACAATTCGAAATAAAAGGAACCTTGAAAAAGCAGGATTCTGTTTTTATTCGTGCAGGATTAAGTGCAAATGCTTCCATTATTTTGGGAAGAGCGGATAGCGTTCTTGCCCTCAAAGAAGCTTTGGTCCAATTTGATGGCAAAACCAAAAAGCCCTACGTGGAAGTGGAAATTGGGGACCAACAATTTGAGCGGAAAGACCTGGAATTAGGCATTAGCGATGGTATCTTTGTTGAGGTCTTATCCGGAATTCAATCGGATGACAAAATCAAAGTTTGGAATGCCGTAGCGCCCGATGAATTCGCTGAGAACATTTAAAATAAAAATTCGTGCAAATCTTGTAACATTTTAAAGACTTTGGTGTCTTATTGTCAAATGCCCAAGGTTACAGCCAAGCACAACTAATACACCAAGCATGATTAAAATTGAAAATCTTCATAAATCCTATAAGATGGGAAGTAATTCCCTCCATGTTTTAAAGGGAATTAATTTTTCGGTCGAAGAAGGTGAACTGGTTGCCATTATGGGCTCTTCAGGCTCAGGTAAATCAACATTGCTCAATATTTTGGGAATGTTGGACGAACTCGATGAGGGTTCGTACACCTTAGATGGGGTTCCGATTAAAGACCTTAATGAAACAAAGGCGGCCAATTACCGGAACAAGTTTTTAGGTTTTGTTTTCCAATCGTTTAATTTAATCAACTATAAAAGTGCGCTGGAAAATGTTGCCCTGCCCCTTTATTATCAAAGAGTAAAGAGAAAAGAGCGTCAAGAAAAAGCCTTGAAATATTTAGATCAAGTCGGTTTGAAAGAATGGGCGACACATTTACCTAGCGAACTTTCAGGGGGGCAAAAACAACGGGTTGCTATCGCACGGGCCATGGCTGCAGAACCAAAAGTACTCTTGGCCGATGAGCCTACCGGAGCCTTGGATAGCACAACTTCCTACGAGGTGATGAACCTTATTCAGAAAATCAATGATCAAGGCAATACCATATTGATTGTAACCCACGAAGAGGATATTGCACATATGTGCAAACGTATTGTCCATTTAAAAGATGGTGTCATTGTAGAAGATAAAAAAGTAAAACAAGTTAGAGTAGCACAGAATGTTCAGTAGAGATGTTTGGAAAGAAATATTCGAAGCCATACGAAAGAATAAGTTACGTACTTTTCTGACAGGTTTTACCGTTGCGTTGGGTATTTTTATTTTCGTCACCTTGTTTGGTATGGGCAATGGCCTGAATAATACCTTTATGAAATTCTTCAGTGATGATGCTACCAATATTTTTAGAATATTCCCTGCCACAACAACCCTACCTTATGGCGGCTACAAGGCGAAACGACAGATTGAGTTCGACAATGGGGATTTAGATGATATCATCAAAGAATTCGGGCCATTGGTCGATTATATTACCCCGCGAATCCAAAGATCGGGAACGGTTACTTATAAGGATAAATCAGATAATTATAGTAACCTAGGTGTTGGTCCTGGCATGCAAGCTGCAGAAAAGACCATTATCATGAAAGGCAGGTATGTCAATACCAGTGATATTCGTAAAAAATCGAAATATGCGGTCATTGGCAGAATGGTAGAGAAAGACATCTTTCAAGGCGAAGATGCCATGGGCAAATACATAGATCTAGAAGGTAGTGCTTTTAAAGTGATCGGGGTTTTTCAAGATGATGGCGGTGACAATGAGGAGCGCAATATTTTTATTCCATTTACCACGCGTCAGCTACTAGAAGGTAATAATGACAAAATTGGTCAAATCACTTTAGCCTTTAATGAGGCCATTGGGTATAATGGTTCTCTAAAATTTGAAAAGCAACTTGATGACTTCCTTCGCAAAAAAAAGCAGGTAAGCCCTAAAGATCCCAGGGGTATTTTCATTCAAAACGTGGCCGATAACTTAAAGCGAAATCAGCAATTTGCGAATGTTCTAAAAATCATTATTTCAGGTATTGCTTTTGTAGTAATTATTTCAGGAATTATCGGAATAAGCAATATTATGGTTTTTGTTGTGAAAGAACGGACCAAGGAGATTGGTATTCGAAAGGCATTGGGCGCTACCCCAAAAATCATTACCAGTACTATTTTACTTGAGTCGGTTGCCATCACCGCTATTTTCGGATTTATAGGTATGATTTTGGGCATAATCGTATTGAATATGATTGAAGGCAAGGTTTTGGAAGACGATTATTTTATCACCAAGCCAGCGATTAATTCAGGAACGGCCATTTTTGTCACCATACTTTTGGTCATCTGCGGCACCTTGGCCGCATATATTCCTGTCTCTTATACACATCTGACGCTGCCGACGATCCAACTCTAGTGTAGT
>JARFRH010000011.1 GCA_029287355.1 Maribacter sp.
AAAAACGGTCACAAGTGAGATGACGATTGTAAGCACTGTTCTGTAATTAATGGTGGCCAGGTAGAGTTTAATAACTTTATTTTTAATACATTAGATTATAAAGTTAATCGAATATGAGGAATAAACAAGCGATTGCGAGGCTCCTTATTTTTTATTTTTTAAGTACAGCGATCTGCTTCGCGCAGGAAGTTGGCGTAAATAAGAAATTAGGTAAAATTTCGAAATTGTTTTTGACCGATAGTGTTCTGCCCATTAAAATGAGCTATTCTTTTAAAGAGCTTCGAAAAAACACAAATGACAGTACCTATCTAAACATTGACTTGCTCTATGAACAAGCTTCGCGTAATTGGCAAAGTATTCCGGTAAGAGTGCGTTCGCGAGGCAATTTTAGACTCAAAAAATGCTACTTTCCCCCGGTAAAGATGAGAATAAAGAAGGCCAAGGCAAAAGGCACTTTGTTTAAAGGGAATAAAGAATTAAAGTTAGTACTGCCCTGTCTATTGGAAAAGAATGCGGACGATAACGTAATCAAGGAATTGATTGCCTATAAGATCTATGAGTTAGCATCACCCTACCATTATAAAACAAAGCTGTTGAATATTTCTTTATCCGAATTCAAAGGCAAGAAAATAAAAGAACATCAGGTCAAAGGCTTTTTTATCGAAGATACCAAGAAAGTGGCGGATAGGGCAGGGGGTCATGTGTTAAAACGAAATGTGCACCCTATGCAACAGGAAACTTTGAGTTCTATCCGCAATGAATTTTTTCAGTTTATGATTGGTAACACCGATTATTCTTCAGGTTACCAACATAATGAAAAGTTGTTGTTTGTAAACAAAAACACCGTTCCCGTTCCTTATGATTTTGACATGTCGGGTCTTTGCAATACCAGTTATTCCGTTGTGTCACAAATCAAAGGTCAAGAGTTGCCTATTACTGAGGTTACCGAGAGGCTGTATCGCGGATTTAAGAGAAACGATGCTGTCATGTTTCAAGTAAAAAACGAGTTTTTAGAAAATCAAGAAAAAATGCTAAGCATTGTGGATGCTCACGAAAGCTACTTTAAAAACCCTCAAGAGTTTATTAAGTCTAAGAAGTACATACAAGAATTTTTTAAAATCCTTGCGGACGATAAAAGATTTCAAAGGGAAATAATGAATCGCGCAAGGACCAAATAGTTTGCGAAACCGGTTTTAATTTTCATTAAAAAATTCTTCTAAAGGCTTTCCTAGAACAGCACTTGGCAACTGAAGATTCAGCAACATGGCAAGACTGGGGGCAATATCTATAGGATTCACTGCCCTGACCGATTCGCCATGCGGTATTCCTAGCCCCATCCATACTAAAGGCACATGGGTATCGTAGCTATATCCTGAACCATGAACCGCTCCTTTTACATTCTCAACGGCAGCTCCTGAGTCAGGCTGTATGACCACCCCTGATTTATAAGTTACCAAAACATCGCCTGATCTTTCAGGATAGTATCCGTTTTGAATAGTTTTGCGTAAGCCGTTCTCATAGATTTGGGTCTGAAGGTCATGTGCCGTAAGTGCAAGATAAACCTCGGGTAAGGTCATTAAAAAATCAGCTACTTCTTGTTCTATTACTGGTAATAATAGCTTTTTTTCATTGATGTTATTCTTATTCAAATACACGTTATTACCGTTAAAATTACTTATCCAAGCTCCAGCACCGTACTTCCCATCTAAAAATGCGTTTAGTTTTTCTGTGTAGGCTTCTATACGCGCTATACCGGTGTTTTGCTTATTTTCTTTCAGATACGAAACAGCGGGTGAAGCGGCGTGGTCGGAGGTTAAAAACAAAGTATAGCTGTCCTTGCCGACTTTGGTGTCGAGAGCGGTAAACAGGTCTCCAAGATTTTTGTCTAACCGTAGGTATAGGTCCTCCATCTCTACGGATTGCGGCCCAAAAGTGTGTCCGATTACATCGGGGATAGAATAGCTGATATTGAGCAAATCCGGAAATTCATCGGTGCCGAGTTCCTCATTTTCGATGGCCGAAATGGCAAACTCGGTAAGCAGGGTATTTCCGGCAGGGGAAACCCAAAGCAGTCTATATTCGGTACCGCTAGGTCTATATTTTTCGCGCATATTCTGAAAATCGTAAGGAAACGTAGGACTAGGCTTTCCACCAAGTGAATATTCAAAGTCGTTGTCGTCTGCGGTACTCGCAGTGTAGGTCTCGATGGGATAAAGGGTATTCCAACTCTCGTTCAGGTAGGCGTCCGATTTCTCCAAGGCATTAAATTTCGACACCCATTTCGGGAGCTTCTTCATATAATAGCTACTACTTACAAAATAGCCCGGGCTAGATTCCCAATCATGCCAATAAGCTGCATTGGGCGAATTGCCGCCAGGCAATATGGCCCCCCGGTCTTTTATCGAAACACTGATGACCTTAGATCGAAAATTGTTCCCTAACCTCAATTCGTCCGAAATGGTGGTTGCCGACAGGTTTTTTGGAGAAGCGCCGTAAGGATTTTCATTTAAGGAGCCCACTATTTTTTCATCGCTATCGGCCACGTTCCCGATAAAATCGTTTAATTCCCTATCATACCAGCTATTACCAATTATGCCATGATAGGCAGGAGTGGTTCCTGTATAAATAGAGCTATGCCCTGGTGCCGTTTCTGATGGAATATAATTAACATTGGCGTTTTTGAAATTGAAACCTTCACGCAATAGTCTTTTAAAACCATTTTCTCCATACCGATTTTGATATTTGTACAATTGGTCAAAGCGCATTTGATCAATGACAACACCAACAACAAGTTTTGGTTTACTTTGGATTTGTGCATGAGTATGACAACCGAAAGCTATTGTAAAGAGAATAAAATAATAGAGTTTTTGCATCATCCGATATTATAAGATACTAAATAGGTTTTGAGCTCTTCATCAAGCTGTCTTCATCCCAAGATAGAAAAAGAAAAGTATTGGAACGGATCTTTAAGACTTTTTTAAGTGTTAGTGGCCGCTAGCCTTTTTTTAAAGGCGGACGGATTCTCCAAGGTCACTCTTTTAAAGGTGCGATTGAAGTAAGATAAACTCTCAAAGCCGCATTCGTAACAAGTTTCACTAATATTCTTTCCCATTAATAATAAACGCTTCGCTTGACTGATACGATATTGATTCAAAAAGTTAATAAAGGTATTCCCTGTTGCTTTCTTGAAATAGCGACAAAAAGCCGGTTTTGTCAAATTGCACAAAGCGGCAACCTCATCAAGCGTAATCTTATTTTGATATTGCTCGTCGACCAGGGCATATATTTCACGAATTCGATTTTGCTCCTTTTTACTATAGCGATTAATATAAGGTTGGGTATGAAGTAATTCGAACTCTTTGCTTTGAGCGAGGCTTTTTAAAATGGTCAAAGATTGCATGAAGAAATCGAAAGGGGAGAGGAGATGTAATTCCTTTAACAAAGTGCCTATTTCATTTTTTGTAGTGCCTGTAAACGCCAATCCATATTTCGATAATTCAAGTAGTCGTTCCAGATTTTGTAATTCGGGAAATTGAGCTACAAAACCTTCTTTAAAAGACGGTTTGATATGAAGTACCTCTTTGCGGTAAGAAGTACTCACACCATAATCAAAATTCAAATGTGGAATGTTCGAGCCAATGAGGACTAAATCGCTATCCGTAAATTGAGAAATGTGATTCCCAACATGGCGCGTAGCGCTGGCACCTTCAATATAAACTAGTTCAAATTCAGGGTGAAAATGCCAATAAAACAAGTGATTTAACTTTGGGTCATGCAAAAGCCGAAACGGACTTTTTGATGCAGGACTAATACTTTCTAGCTGGATTTTCATACAAAAAGAGACAAAATTGTCTATTATAAGCCAATAATACATTCTGAATGTTAATATAGTTCAAATATATATCAATATCAAGGTGGAATACCTTTGAAATCATGATTAGTTTTATCCTATCAATAGAAGTCTACATTTTAATTTCTTTACTATGGAACAGGAACAGCCTAAAATCGAAATGGCCAACAAGGCACATGAGGAAATCCCCGGAAACCCTTCGACCGCCACAAGCAGTAAAATCAATTTGAATGACCGTTCAAACGGAAAACCGTTGCGTGTTATGAGTGAAGATGATTGGAATTTCTGGATGCATAACGGATATGTTGTCATCAAAAATGCAATCCCTGCAGTACAGGCAAAGGCCACGGCGGATTTCATTTGGGAATTTGATGAAAAAGACCCTAACGATTCCGAGACTTGGTATGCACCTCCACGAGCTGAAATGAAAATGAAAGAATTGACTGGCACCGGTATGGTAGAAGTATACAATAATCAACACCTTTGGAACAATCGTCAAATGCAAAAAGTGTACGATGCTTTTGTTGATGTCTGGGGAACCGAGAAACTATGGGTAACCATTGACCGCGCAAACTTAAATTTTCCACTCAAACCTGGAGTTGACAAAAAAGGTTTCATTCATTGGGATTATGACCCAGAAACGAAACCGCAGAATGTTCAAGGCGTATTGGCCTTGGCCGACCAAGTCGATGAAAACATGGGAGGTTTTCAATGTATTCCATGGTTGTATCGAAATTATGATAGTTGGAAGTTGAGCCAACCAGAAAATCGCGACCGATTTCAACCGGACATTTCTGAGTTAGAAGATAAAATCGTTAAAGTCAAAATGGATGCAGGCGACTTGTTGATTTTCAATAGCACGGAACCCCACGGAATTCGTCCAAATACATCGAAGGATAAGGTCCGTATTGCGCAATACATCTCTATGATGCCAGCCGAAGAAGAGAATGAAGAACTTCGACAATGGCGCATCAATTCTTGGAAGAATCGAATCGCTCCTGAAGGTTATGCCTTTCCCGGAGATCCTAGAAATTGGGAGCAGACGAAATATGATACTGCTAAATTAACACCCCTAGGAGAGAAATTGCTGGGATTACGGGATTGGTAATCTGCTATATTCTTAATAATTAGTCAGTTTGAGGTCAAACAGATTTTAAGTGGTATTTTTGCGCCCTTAAAATCACAGGGTATGAAAAAGTATTTAAACCTTTTCGATTTCAAACAAAAAGTAGATTATAAAACAGAGATTTTATCAGGATTGACCGTTGCTTTGGCCTTAGTACCAGAAGCAATTGCCTTCGCATTGATTCCAGGTTTTTCGCCTTTAACAGGGCTATATGCTGCTTTTATTTTGGCATTGGTAACTTCGATTTTCGGAGGTCGCCCTGGAATGATTTCAGGGGCAACAGGGGCGGTGGCCGTAATTTTCATAGGGTTGATTCTCGAACTGAAACGGAACTTTCCGGGCATAGAACCCGAGACCATTTTAAATTATGTTTTTGCTACCGTAATTATTGCGGGAATTCTACAGATTGGAGCAGGACTTCTTCGTTTGGGTAAATTCATTCGGTTGGTACCTCACCCCGTAATGTTTGGATTTGTGAATGGTTTGGCGATTATCATTTTCATGGCCCAGTTTCCGAACTTCTATCAAAAAGGTACGGAAACCTTGCTTAGTGGCTCATCGATGTATATCATGCTAGGGTTGACTTTTTTAACGATGTTGATTATTTGGGGGCTCCCTAAATTAACGAAGGCCGTCCCATCTTCATTGGTCGCGATTATTATTGTTTCGGCCATTGTAATTGGGTTTGGAGTAGATACCCTAACCGTTGCGGATACAATGAAAGAAGGTGAATCTATCAGTGGTGGATTTCCCCCTTTATCCATTCCTCGGATTCCATTTACATTGGAAACTTTTAAAATTATCTTTCCGTATGCTGCTATCGTAGCCGGGGTAGGTTTGATTGAAAGCCTCCTGACTTTAAATATTATTGATGAGATTACAGAAACCAGGGGGAGTGGAAACAGAGAATGTGTAGCACAAGGAACTGCGAATATTTTATCTGGTTTTCTTTCAGGTATGGGAGGTTGTGCAATGATCGGGCAAAGTTTAATCAATACTTCTTCAGGTGCCAGAGCGAGACTTTCAGGTATTACCGCTGCTGTAATGCTTCTTGTTTTCATCATGTTTGGGTCAAGCCTTATTGAAAGACTACCTATGGCAGCTTTGGTCGGCCTGATGTTCATGGTGGCCATTGGAACTTTTGAGTGGGCCAGTTTCAAGACCTTTCGCAAAATGCCCAATTCTGATGTTATTGTAATGATTTTGGTAACTCTGATTACTGCAATTACGCACAACCTAGCGGTAGCTGTTTTATTGGGAGTCATTATCTCTGCTTTGGCCTATTCTTGGGAAAATGCCAAACGCATACGTGCGAGAAAATACGTTGATGAACATGGCATCAAACACTATGAGATTTTTGGACCACTATTTTTCGGTTCAACTACGCTATTTGCGGAAAAATTCGATATACAGAACGATCCCGAGGAGGTCATTATCGATTTTGCAGAAAGTCGTGTAGCCGATATGTCTGGTATAGAGGCGTTGAACAAATTAACAGAGCGTTATGCCAAGGCCGGCAAGAAAATACATTTAAGACACTTAAGTAAAGACTGTATACTTCTTTTGGAAAATGCGGATGATATTATTGACGTTAATGTTTTTGAAGATCCCACCTATAAAGTCGTTGTAGATAAGGTAAAAAAAGAAGGCCAGTCAGAACTTGAACGTCCTTTTAATATTTGGGAATTATAGTTAAACATGTTTATATTTTCTTTTTTAATTCATGAAACTAGAATGAGAAAGAAAATTAGCGGTAGAAATAAATTCTTCAAGGTAAATTTTAAAACAATTAGAAACCAAAAATGCCCTTATCTTAAGAATTAGTCAAGGGCATTTCAACAAGTGGATAAGGTTTTATAATGTTCTTAAATACTCCGCAACAGCTCGAGTATCTTCTTCGGATAAATTTTGATTCAACATAATAGCATTATTGTATTCTTTTAAAAGCGCTTTGGCAATCTGGTCTTCTTTTAGCATTCCGTCAGGATTTGCAATCATGTTCATGACCCAAGCGGGACTCCTTCTTTCGTATACCCCTTTAAGTGCAGGGCCGATCATTCGCTGTTCCGGCATATGGCAAGCTGTACATATCGCCTTGAATTTTGCCTCTCCGGCTGTTGCCATTTCAGTGTCTATGTCGGCGTCAAATTCAATATCCTTATAAGGTCCGACACCATCATTGTCCAAATCAACCGGAACACTTTCCGAAGCCGTTTCAGCTTTGACCTCTTTTTTTGTACGGTTCATTTCAAAACCTTCCTTTTTTTCTTCTTTTTTTGATTCACCACAGCTAATCATCAATCCACCAATGGCTAGTACTACAAATAATTTTCTCATTTAAGCTGAATTTGGTGTTGAACGCATTCAACATTTGTTTGTATTAAGCTACTAATATAAGGAATAGGGAAATCTAATCCACTTTGTTGAAGAATTTTATAGCTCTTTTTTCGGTGTAAGTAATATTTCCTGATCCAAAAAAACCAACATGACCACCATACTTAGGTGTCTCTAAGTATAATCTTGAATTCTCATTGGCCTCCTTATACGGGTAACATTCCGGTCCGAAAAAAGAATCGTTTTTGGCATTTATAATCAGCGAAGGAATCTTGATATTCGGAAGAAATTGTAAACAACTACATTTCTTATAATAGTCCAAAGCGTCTTTAAAACCGTGTGCTCGACTGGTATAGGTATCGTCAAAATCTTTTAAGGTCACTACCTTTTTAATATCTTCATCGGATATTTTTTCCGGAAATTGCTTTTGCTTTTCCTTCAACTTGCCTACCAGGTTTTTTTTGAAGCGAATAGCGTAAGGAAGATTTTTCCTTTTCAATAATTCTTTGCAGGAACTATATAAGTCACAGGGAACCGAAATGCCTATGGCCGCTTTAATTTCTTTTGGAATTGTTCTGCCTTCCCCCAAATACTTCAAAGTAAGATTTCCACCCAAGCTGAATCCTTTGATGTAAATTTCAGAATGGTCTTTAGTTTCAAGGATATGCTGTATAACTGCATCTAGATCTTCAGTAGCACCCGAGTGATACGAGCGAAATAACCGATTGGACTCTCCACTACAGGTGCGAAGATTAACAGCACATACATCATAGTTATTAATATTGAATTCTTTTGCGCTTCCAGCGATATAAGCACGTTGCGCATTTCCTTCAAGACCGTGGAGTAGAATCACCACTTTTTTGGACGTGGCTTTTGAAAAGCTCCAATCCAAATCCAAAAAGTCGCCATCTGGCAAATTCATTCTTTCTCTTTTTTGGTCAAAATCATCTATTTTTCGAATAATTCCGGCATAAACGGTTGAAAAATGTCCATTTTTGAACAATAAGGGCGGATTATAGTTTGAAGGTACGAGTGGCATCTGCTTGATTCAAAAATCAAATTCCTACTTGGGATAGGTTTCCAAAATTTTTGCCTGCTCCTCGATCGCTGATCTGAATTCGGTCTTTAATGAACTTACTAATTCCGCAACAGGAACGGAATCTTCGATTATAGCCGCACCTTGGCCTGCAGACCAAATGGTTTTCCAAGCTTTCGCCTCGGTGTCCAGTTCTTTTCCAAAATCGATTTTGGTATCCTTTTTAAGATCTTCTTCTGTAAGTCCTGCGGCTTTTAAACTTGCTCCCAAAAAGTTAGCATGAACTCCAGAAATCGATGCGGTATAAACCACATCGTCTGCACCTGCATCAATAATCATTTTCTTGTATTCTTCTGGAGCCTTGCCTTCATCGGTATTGATAAAACGCGTACCCATATAGGCCAAATCAGCACCCATTTGTAATGCTGAGGCAATATCGCGACCTGTACTTATACACCCCGATAGAATAATGGTTTTGTCAAAGAATTTTTTGATTTCGGCAACTAGGGTCATCGGGTTGATAGTACCAGCATGACCTCCTGCACCGGCCGAGACGAGAATTAACCCGTCAACGCCAGCTTCCTGTGCTTTTTCGGCATGACGCTTCTTTATAATGTCGTGAAATACCAATCCACCATAACTATGAATTGCATCAACCACCATAGAAACGGCCCCTAGTGAAGTGATGACAATCGGCACTTGATGTTTGACACATAGTTTGATATCAGCTTCTAGTCTCGGGTTGGTCGGATGAACGATAAGATTGACACCGAATGGAGCAGCTTTTTTTCCTGTTTCTTGTTCGAATTGTTTTAGGTCTGATTTTATTTCTATAAGCCATTCCTCAAAACCTTCACTCGTTCTTTGGTTAAGGGCCGGAAAAGTTCCAACGATTCCGTTTTTACAACATTCGATGACCAATTTCGGCCCTGATATCAAAAACATAGGCGCAGCTATAGTCGGTAACGATAGTTCTTGGATAAAAGCAGGTTTCTGGCTCATGGATTTTCTTTTTTGACTTTAAATGTATTCATTAATTCTGTGGAAAGTAGGCGTTTGTTCAAAACTAGGGTATTTTTACCACTCCTATGCATGCATAATAAAATAATCTGGATACGATGTACTTAAAGAATGCGAAGTTCGGTAGCGTGATGTTCATGCCAACCGGCATTTTATCAAAGCTCCAAATAAACAATTAAGTTGTTTTAGGAATCGGTAGCTCATTGTTTTTGGCGCTTGGGTTTTCTACTAGCCAAATAAACACCCACCAAAACTAAACAGGCTGCCAATATTTTTAAGGTGGTAAGATTGTCTTTTCCGGTTGCGGTGGCATAAAGTATGCCTATCAAGGGTTGTACATAAACAAAAGCGCTCAGTGTCGATGCCTTTAATTGGGTCAAGGCAAAAATGTTGAAGAGATAGGTGCAGAAAGTAGTTCCTACCACGACAAAAACGATGCTAAGAATGGCATCCATGGGTAAATTGGTGAGGTCGATTTCAGTGAACTCTTGATACCCGAAAGGTAAAACAAGAAAGATTCCCAAAGTGAACAACCATTTCATAAATGTGAAGGGATGATATTTATCAAGTAACGGCCTGACGATAATCAAATACGACCCATAACAAACCGAATTCATCAGAATCAAGAAATTCCCCATTGGTATATTAGGGGCATCTTGCCTGATTTCCGAAGAAAATAAAATGAGCCCTAACGCTCCTAGTAGTCCGATGGTTATGCCCAAGATTTTGCGCCCAGATATGCGCTCCTTAATCAAAATTGCGGAAAGAATCAAAACGATAATAGGGGTAGTAGTAACTAAAACCGCACTATTGATAGGCGTAGACAGGGCCAGGCCCTTAAAGAATACCAGCATATTGATGCCCATCCCTAAAACGGCACAGACTAGCATACGCAAGTAGTCTTTCTTTTCGATATTTTCCTTTGGACCCCAAAAAGAAATGAGCCAAAATAGTACGGCTGCTCCTGCCACGCGAAAAATAATAAAGCCGAAAGGTTGCACATAATGTGGCATGACCCCTTTGGCAATGGTGTGATTTAGCGCATAAATGGTAGTTGCGCCAATAGCGGCTAATATGGCTAGTGTACGCCTGCTCAAGAATGGATGGCTTGCTTGGCAGCTTCGACCACCTTTTTACTGTTTCCAACAAAAATTTTACCATCTACAAAAATAACAGGTCGCTTGAGAAAAGTGTAATGTTCTAAAATGAGGTTTTTGAAATCTGTTTCTGAGAGTTGCTTTTCGTTCAATCCCTTCTCACGGTACAACCTTGCGCGTTTACTGAACAGTGCTTCATAAGTTCCCGTTAAGCTTTTCATTTCTTCAACTTGGCTTTCGGTTATTGCTTCTGATTTGATATCTTGGAGTTCGAATTCATCTAAAGGACGTAGGTCTTTAAT
>JARFRH010000043.1 GCA_029287355.1 Maribacter sp.
TTGTTCGTCTCGTGGGCTCGGAGATGTGTATAAGAGACAGGATGATACTAGTACCGGAGGCCTGGGAGAAGAATTCTGAAATGTCAGAAGCGAAACGCGCCTTCTATGAATATAATTCTTGTATGATGGAACCATGGGACGGTCCTGCGTCTGTACCTTTTACTGACGGAAACTACATTGGGGCCGTACTAGACAGAAATGGACTTCGACCCTCTCGATACACAGTGACCAAAGACGATTATGTGATTATGTCATCTGAAGTAGGGGTAGTTGATATCGCACCTGAAAATGTCGATTTTCATGGTAGACTTGAGCCTGGGAAAATGTTCTTGGTCAATATGGAAGAAGGAAGAATCATCAATGATGAGGAAATCAAAGAGGAAATTGCCTCGCGGCATCCCTATAAAAAATGGTTGGATAAGAATTTAGTACATCTAAAAGACATTCCATATAATGACTGCCCGCTTTTTCTCGGTGAGACAAGCTTGGAAAAAAGAAAATCGGTTTTTGGATATACCTTGGAAGATATCAATACCATCATTCTTCCCATGGGTAAAAACGCCAAGGAGCCTATTGGCTCGATGGGGTCAGATACCCCAATCGCCGTTCTCTCTGAAAGGCCACAACTCATTTACAACTATTTCAAACAATTATTTGCCCAAGTGACCAATCCACCTTTAGACGGTATACGTGAAGAATTGATCACGGATATTAGCCTGACCTTGGGTACGGATCAAAATATTTTTGATTTCAGTGAACTTCACTGTCGGAAATTGAAGATTCAGAATCCGGTCATTTCGAAAGAAGATTTGGACAAAATCAAGAACTACGATAGCAGCCCAGACTACAAAGTAGTTTCCATTGAGACACTTTATGAAATCGATAGAGGACACAATGGCCTTGAAGATGCTTTAGAATCTATTTTAAAACAGGCATCAAAAGCGGAAGACGAAGAGGCCAATATCATCATACTTTCAGATAGGAATGTGAGCGAAAAAGAGGCGCCCATTCCACCCTTGTTGGCATTGTCTTATGTAAACAGTGGCCTTCAAAAATTAGGAAAACGTTCAAAAGTCAGTATCATCATTGAATCCGCTGAACCTCGTGAGGTACACCATTTCGCATTGTTATTCGGTTATGGGGCCAGTGCGATCAACCCCTATCTAGTCAACGAAATCATCGGTGAACAAATAGAGGAATTAGACATTACTGAATACACCTTCGAAGAAGCTATAAAGAATTATAATACGGCAGTTGGAAAAGGCATTCTCAAGGTCATGAATAAAATCGGAATTTCCACATTGAATTCATATAGAGGTTCTCAGTTGTTCGAATGTATTGGGATCAGCACCAAGGTTGTTGAAAAATATTTTCCGAATACACCAACAAGAATACAAGGAATCGGCCTTTATGAAATCGAAAAGGAGATTGCCAAACGCCATGCAAAGGCCTTCGCTAAACAAGAAATTGTTGGAAATCTCGATCTGGAAATCGGGGGAGAATACCGTTGGAGACGTGATGGCGAAAAGCATATGTTCAATCCATTATCCATAGCGAAACTTCAAAAAGCGGTTCGAAACAATGAGCCCGAGAGCTATAAAGAATTCGCATCAATGGTCAACGAGCAATCTAAAAACCTAATGACCATTCGCGGTTTATTCGAATTCTCAAAATATGACCCTATTCCAATTGACGAAGTAGAACCATGGACCGAAATCGTAAAACGTTTCAAGACTGGTGCCATGTCTTACGGTTCTATTAGCAAAGAAGCACATGAGAATCTTGCTGTTGCAATGAACCGTATTGGTGGTAAAAGCAACTCTGGCGAAGGAGGGGAAGAAGAAGAACGCTTTTATAAAAATGCCACTGGTGATTGGCGCAATAGCGCTATTAAACAAGTCGCCTCAGGACGATTTGGCGTGACCTCTAACTATTTGACCAATGCGCAAGAGATACAAATAAAAATGGCCCAAGGTGCAAAACCCGGTGAAGGTGGCCAATTACCAGGGCCTAAAGTAAATCCGGCAATTGCGAAAACCCGAAATTCCACTCCTTATGTAGGATTGATTTCCCCTCCGCCACATCATGATATTTACTCGATAGAAGATTTATCACAGTTAATTTACGATTTAAAATCAGCCAATCGCGAAGCCAGAATCAACGTGAAGCTGGTTTCTGAAGTTGGGGTTGGTACAGTTGCAGCGGGAGTTGCCAAAGCCAAGGCAGATGTGGTATTAATTTCTGGCTTTGATGGCGGAACTGGTGCATCTCCGCTAACCTCTTTGAAACACGCGGGACTCCCATGGGAGTTAGGTATTGCTGAAGCACAACAGACTTTGGTGATGAACGATCTTCGCAATAGAATCGTTTTGGAATGTGATGGTCAATTGAAAACTGGCCGTGACGTTGCCGTAGCATGCCTCTTAGGAGCTGAAGAATTTGGTTTTGCAACTGCACCCTTAGTTGCCTCTGGCTGTATTATGATGCGCGTTTGTCATCTGAATACATGTCCGGTTGGTATTGCCACTCAAAACCCGGAGCTTCGAAAGAAATTCGAAGGCAAACCAGAGCATGTGGTTAACTACATGTATTTTGTGGCTCAAGAACTACGTGAGATAATGGCACAATTAGGTTTTAGAACTGTAAAAGAAATGGTAGGTCAAGTGCAAAAACTAGATCGAAATAAGGCCATTGACCATTATAAGGCAGCGGGTATTGACCTTACTCCTATTCTCCATCAAGTTGAAGTACCGGCCGGAACGAAGTTTTACAATACGCAACCGCAACAACATGACGTTGATAAATCCATTGAATTTGATATCATCGGCAAGGCAAACCCATCCTTATTCAGAAAAGAAAAATTGACTTTGGATTATCCCATAAAAAATACAGACCGTGCAGTAGGAGCGATAATCAGCAATGAAATTTCAAAAGTTTACGGAGCACATGGGCTACCTATCAATACATTGCGATTGAACTTCACAGGATCTGCTGGTCAAAGTTTTGGCGCTTTCGCCACAAGAGGCTTGACATTGACCGTAAATGGAAATACCAACGACTATCTTGGAAAAGGGTTGTCAGGAGCCAAATTGGTCATCAAAGTACCGGAGGGTTCTACCATTATTCCTGAGAAAAATGTGATTACCGGTAATGTAACCCTATATGGAGCAACAGCAGGTCGAGCTTATATTAACGGGAAGGCAGGAGAACGCTTCTGTGTTCGAAATTCAGGCGCAAAGGCGGTTGTAGAAGGGATCGGTGACCATGGTTGTGAGTACATGACCGGAGGTGTTGCAGTCATCCTTGGCGAAGTAGGTAGAAATTTTGGTGCGGGAATGAGTGGCGGAATAGCCTATATTTTCGACGATAAAAAAACCTTTAAAAAGCGGTGTAATTCAGATTCTCTAAACTTGTTACAAGTAGAGGAAGACAGTGATGTTGAACAGCTTAAAGATCTTATCGAAAGTCACTATAATTATACGATGAGCCCGCTGGCGCAGCGGATATTGGAAAACTGGAAAGCCTGTTTGCCAAAATTCATCAAGGTATTCCCTGAAGAGTACAAGCAGGCGTTGATTCGTTTAGAGAAAGAAAAATTGGAAACTATATAAATCGAGGGATGGGAAAGATTACAGGATTTTTGGAGTTCGATAGAAAAGTAGAAGCCTATGCCCCTGTTGAAAAGCGGGTAAAAAATTATAAGGAGTTTACAATTCCTTTGAAGGAAAAAGAACTCAAAGATCAGGGCGCGCGTTGTATGGACTGTGGAATTCCTTTTTGCCACAGTGGTTGCCCCTTAGGGAATTTAATACCTGATTTTAATGATGCGGTCTATCGTGGAAAATGGGAAAAAGCAGCGAATATCCTTCACTCCACTAACAATTTTCCAGAATTCACAGGGCGTTTATGCCCGGCACCTTGCGAGGAAGCCTGTGTTCTTGGAATCAATGAAGACCCCGTATCAATTGAAAATATAGAAAAGAACATCGTAGAAACCGCCTTTAAAAAAGGTTGGATTACCGCGTCACCACCTGAAACACGTACGGGCAAAAAAGTGGCCGTAGTTGGCTCTGGCCCTGCTGGTCTGGCCGCCGCACAACAATTAAACCGAGCTGGTCATTTGGTCACTGTTTTTGAAAGAGATGAAAAACCAGGCGGATTATTGCGTTATGGTATTCCAGATTTCAAAATGGAAAAGCAGGTAATCGACCGAAGGTTGAAGGTCTTGGAAGAAGAAGGAATCGTTTTCAAATGCGGTGTACATGTAGGCCAAGATATTACTGCTGACATCTTGAAGACAGATTTCGATGCTATTGTTTTATCTGGAGGTGCAACGGTCAGAAGGAATTTACCTATTGACGGATCTGATTTAAATGGAGTCGTACAGGCCATGGATTTTCTTGCACAAAACAACAGACGTGTTGATGGAATCGAAGATTTAGGCAAGGAAATAATGGCTACCGATAAAAATGTTATTGTTATCGGCGGAGGAGATACCGGATCTGATTGCATCGGCACTTCTTTTCGGCACGGAGCGAAATCGGTCTCCAATTTTGAGATTATGCCCATGGCTTCCACTGAAAGGCCTGAGGATCAACCTTGGCCATTTTGGCCCATGCGTTTGCGCACAAGTTCTTCACATAAAGAAGGTGCAGAACGTTTCTTTAGTATTTCGACCAAGCACTTTGTTGGTGACAAAAATGGAAATTTAAAAGGTTTGGTAACGGCCGAAGTCGAGTGGATAAAAGTACCCGGTCAAAGACCCCAATTGAAAGAAATCGAGGGTTCGGAAAAAGAATGGAAATGTGACCTGGTATTATTAGCACTCGGTTTTACAGGTTCTGAAATGACAATTGCCGAGCAGCTAGGCCTTGAAACAGATCTAAGAACCAATATCAAAGCTTCCGAACAAGATTATATGACCAATGTTCCAGGAGTTTTTGCAGCGGGAGATCAACGTCGTGGGCAGTCTTTAATTGTCTGGGCCATCTCAGAAGGAAGAGAAGCCGCTTATCATGTAGACACCTATTTAATGGGGGAATCGGCATTACCATTGAAAGGAGAAGGGGATTTACCAAGAATATAAGAAATCGCCGTCTAATCCTTGGTTGTTTTACTTCCCCACCAATCGGTATTGGGCTCGAAATCTTGGGCAAGAAATTCAATCCGCTGTTTTTCCAATTCGGGCAAACGCTCATTAACGATACCATCATGGCGCTGTCTGGCCAATATTGGGTTATATTCAGAATCTTTCTCTGGCATATTCGCACCCACCTCAGTAAGCCAGGCTACTAATTTTTTACGCATTTGAATTGCAATCTCTTCGTTTTCTCCTGCCACATTCGATTGTTCGCCCAAATCAGCATTCAATTGGTAAAGTTCATCTCGATCGTCTTCCCAATAATGAATTAATTTCCAACCCTCTTCTTGAATAATGGAGGAAGGCTCACCGCCCTGATTCCCATAATGAGGGTAATGCCAATACAAGGGTCTTTTTACTTTCATTTCCTTTCCTTCTAGTATAGGTTTTAAGCTTATACCATCTACATGTTGATTGGGTAACGCTTCAAGGCCCGTTAAATCCAAAATTGTTGGGTAGAAGTCAGTACCCGTAACAGGATAATTACTTTCGGTAGAACCATTCAACCAAGGGACTTTAATAAAGTAAGGCTCTCGAATTCCTCCTTCCCATTGATACCCTTTGCCCCCACGAAGCGGAAGGTTTGAAGTAGAAAAAGAATCGCCACTAGCCACTCCTCCATTATCGGATGTAAAAATCACTATGGTTTCATCTTCAATTCCTTCTTCTGCCAAAGCATCTAAAACTACTCCCACTGCTTCATCCATACTTTCAACGAGTCCTGCATATATTGGGTTATCTTGTGTTTGCCTTATAGGTAATACCGTTTCCATGATATAGCCACTTTCAGCAAAACCCGATTTTACGGCCTTTTCGCGATACTTCTTCCATTTGGCTTCGGTCGTTTGAATGGGTCCATGAACGGCATAGAACGAAAGAAAAGCGAAAAAAGTCGAATCTTTGTTTTGTTTAATAAAGGATGCTGTCTCCTTCGCGAGTCGTATTGAAAGATTCTCGCCATCTACTTTATTTTCTAGTTTTGGATTTTCCCACGGAGAAAAATAGCCCCCGATAGGACTTCCTTTGTCCCATCCGCCTACATTGATATCAAATCCGTGGTCTTCTGGATAAGATCCTTCACTCCCCAAGTGCCATTTTCCGGAAAAAAAAGTTTTATACCCACCCCTTTTCATGGCCTCGGCCAAGCTAATATCTTGTTTCGGTAAATTATGTACATATGCCGCAGGAAGCAATTTATCGTATCTCTGCTGTTCTCGCCAAGCGGCTCCCGATTTGGCACCAATCCAATCGGTTACACCATGCCTGGCCGTAAACTTACCGGTCATTATACTGGCTCTGGATGGGCTGCACACTCGGCTAGCGGCGTATCCTTGAGTGAATATCATTCCTTGTTTTGCCAACTTATCGATATTCGGAGTTTCATAATAAGTGCTTCCCGTTACCCCTAAATCTATCAAACCCAAATCATCTACCAGTATAAAAACGACGTTTGGCTTTCTCGCTATAATTCCTTTCTCTTGCTTACAAGCGCTTATAATAATTGTGAAGGTGAGGATTGTACCTAGGATATACTTCTTCAACATTATATTGGTTTTGCCCTAAATATACTAAAAAGGGTGTGTGTTTCGACCTGGGGTCAAGGACAGGGTGTGATCTTTGGTTCTTGGGCATAAAAAAACCCCTTCACGTATTGTGAAGGGGTTTCGAGCAAGGCGGCGACCTACTCTCCCACTTGGTATAGCAGTACCATCGGCGCAAACGGTCTTAACTTCCCTGTTCGGAATGGTAAGGGGTGTGCCCCGTCGCCATGGCCACCTAAAATTATATACTGAATTAGATTCAGCACTTAGTATTTTAATTTTCGTAGGCATACTGCTTACAAAAATGACATAATAAAGGAACAGGTACCAAAAAAGAAAGTAACGTACAATCGTTATAATAAAGAAACGTGTATTTAATAAGTACTAATAAAAGGAGGTGCATCCCTGTCCGAGGACAGGGAATGCGTGTGCGCAAGCCTGACGGGCAATTAGTACTACTC
>JARFRH010000051.1 GCA_029287355.1 Maribacter sp.
CTATTTTCTCTTTGAATACGTATGTTTCTTCTCAAAAAGAAAACTGCCATTCCAGTTCCGGTGGTATATAAAAAAAAGAAGAAAAATTTAGAAATAGTTATCCAGTCATAGTTGAAATTGCCTTTGGTAGAAATTGCAACAAAGATGGTGGCAATAAGAAGTATTGAAAATAATATATAGCGCTTTTTGTCCAGGAAATAAGGAATGAGAATGAAATGATTAATCCAAATGATTCCCATGATGTGCACGGTATAACTCAAACTGTGAACGAATAGAGCGTAATCGGAACCTAATTTGTCTTTAATGATCAAATTACTAAATAGCTCAAGGAGTAGTACCAACAAAAATGCGCCTAGGTTTATGAGTATGGTATTCTTCAAAGACTTTTGTATCATGCTTTTAGTTAAGGGACAAAAGTACTGCGATCAAACACAAACTTTCATGATTTCTTACCAAAGGCCTATATCAATGATGAAGTGAATTAATCATTTAATTTCAATGCTTATCCTGTTTACTATATCCGATATGGTTTATCCAATACTTTTATCGTGCATTTATAAATAATAAAACGATGAAAAACAAAACAGGAGTATCACTTATAATCCTTTTTTTTGCAATAATTAATATAGGTTTTGCCCAAGAAAATAGTGAAAAAGAATTGGTATCTAATAGCGAAAGGTCTTCCTTGGTATTACCACAAATTCAGGTAGTCCCGAAAAAAGATACTCAAACAGAAAGAAACTATGAACTTTATATTGAGTTACCTGAAGATTATGCTGAGAACCCTAATAAAAGGTATCCTGTCCTGTATTATACAGATGCAATGTGGCATCTCGAAATGCTATCTGGTGCTACGGCATACCTATTAGAAGAGGTTATTCTAGTCGGAATTTCTTGGCAATTAGATATCAATGAAGGCCTGAAAAACGAAAGAGGAACGCATGTGAGTAGGTTTCGTGATTACTCGATAAGTATGCACAGCAATCCGGAAATTCAAGAAAAATATCAATTAGGGCAAGCTAATAAACACTTAGATTTTATTCGCAATGATGTCATTAAATATGTTGACAAAACCTATAGAACTGACCCAAACAGTCGCACTTATTTCGGATACTCACTTGGGGGTGAATTTGGTGCATATATACTAATGTCTCAACCTGATACCTTTAATAATTACATTCTTGGAAGTCCAACGGTTAAAGATGAAGTTGATTATTTAACCGAACTCAATACTAAATTCGGGCCTTTCGAGGCGTCAAATAAAAACTCAAGTCTGAAGGCCAATGTTTTTATTACGTATGGCTCATTAGAAGAAGAGATGGTGGTTGAACCTATCGAGGCGTTTATTAAGTTATTAAATGATAGAAGGGATAACGGTTTGTCCGTATTAAAAGAAGTTATTGCTGGTAACCACGGAACCGCATTTCCTACGACCGCAGTTCGCAGTGTCGCTTGGTTGTCATCCTTGATGAATCATGTTTCAAGTGATGACCACGAGGTATCATTCTGGTCAATTCCACATCTCAATAACCCATATGTCAGTCAAACACCAGAGGACAGAGAAGATGGAATATCAGTTGATTCGTTATCGGTACATAGCAAGGATCAAAATGCCATTCTTAAATTGTCTCAGGAAATTTTTGAAGGCAAATATGGGAATTATGATGCTTTACTCATTTCACACAAAAACGAATTGGTTTTTGAATCCTATTATAAAAAAGGGCGTATCAATTTGCCGCACGGACAAGCCTCAGCAGTAAAAGGGTATACTAGTATGGTTTTGGGAAGAGCTATTCAAATGGGTTATCTATCCATTGAAGATCTTAACAAACCCTTGATTCATTTCTTGAAAGATTTAGATCCTAAAAAATTCACCCAAGGAGCTGAAAAAATCACACTTCATACCGCATTGACCATGCAAGGCGGATTGACGATCGACAGAGAAAAATGGAAAGAAATTGAAAATGATTCTGTTCGTTTGAAGGGCCAGGGGCTGGTTCAGACCTTACTTGAGTACTCCGAGCCCATTACTGACGAGTCTCAAACCTATTTGTATGGAAATTATAATCCAATGCTAGTAATGTCTGTTATTGACGCCGTTGTTCCAGGAACAGCACAGGACTTTATTAGAACAGAGCTCCTTGACAAACTAGGTATTACAAATTATAAATGGTCAACTCATATTAGTGGATTGCCAGAAGCAGGTTGGCGTGCAAGTATGATGTCTCGCGACATGCTCAAATTGGGTCATTTGGTTCTCAATAAGGGTAAATTAAACGGGGAACAGCTCATTTCCGAAGCGTATCTTGCCAAAGCCACCAGTGGTATTGTAAGACCTGCGATAGATTGGATGCCCAAGAATTATCTATATGGATATTTTTGGTACTATACACCGGTAAAGGTTGGCAACAAAAGTTTTGATATGACACTGGCTTGGGGAGGTGGTGGACAGCGCGTTATGGTCGTAGAAGAACTTGACTTAACCATTGTCATCTCAGGTCACGACAGGGATGATGACAAAATAATGAAACCTATTTTTGAAACCGTCATACCTGCATTTGTTAAATAATTATATGGAGAAGTTAGCAAGGGCTAAGAAATTATCTCGCTTTGCCTACGCGCCGACCCGCTCATATTTTAAAAGGTCCACTAGACCTTTTAAAATACTGCCGTGCGGCAAGCGGACGAGAATGTTGTAGAAAAAAATATATAGGCATTATACCACAAAGGCCTTCAACATCAACTCGCACAAATGCGCAGCATTCATGAGCACATTTAAAAACAATAAACAAGCAATACATAAATACTTATTACACGAGCCGACGGTAGGAGGGGAGCGAAAGCGAAGCTTCATGAATTCCTTATCCTACAATAACAAGCCATGAATAAATGTGTGTGGAATGGTATTTTACTACATACTTTTGTTTTCCTAACGGAATCCCGTAATTAATTACTTGTTAATTTTTTATATATTTATACACCTCAAAAATAGTGCTTCCTACATTTTATTTAGTTCTCCCAAAGATTAAGACCATAAAATACCCTTTAGTAGGTATTTCTTGGTCATTAATTTCTAGCGAATTTTAAAAAAAATCAAAACCAAATAAAATGAAAACCATTCAATTATTGTTGTTCATTCTTTTTACTA
>JARFRH010000055.1 GCA_029287355.1 Maribacter sp.
ATCTGGACCTAAGTCTTCATTTTTCTGGGAAAAAGTTCCGAACTGAATATTTCCCCCAGGTAATACCATTTGACTTGTTATCCTTGCTTCAATAGCCCCGTATACGGGATCTTCGAATGTGCCAAGTTGATAAATGGGCAATTTGTTCGTCTGTACTGCCTCTACTTTCTTGTTGAATGCAAAAACATCATAGGTTTCTTTTCCGGTAATAAATGGCTCACCTCCAATAACCCCAGATCCAATAGTAGTCAAATCTTGTTCGCACGATACAAGTGCCACAACAAGCAAAATTCCTGCGAGGGCAGGAAATTTTATCCTATTCAAAAAATTCATTTAGATTATTTTAAAACTTCAGTGTTGTAAAAATTGGCGTATGCCTCTTCGAATTCTTGTAACGAAACATACGGCAACACGGGTTTTTCTAGGTTGGAAATATGGTTTTGTAATTCTTCAGGAATCTCTTCCGATGCTAAAATAACGGCATCTGAAAAATCTACCGCTACTTTTAACAAATTATTATAGTTGGGAGTTGCTAATGGTATAATTTCATCTTCGGAAATACCATCAAAAGCAATCTTCTTAATCATTTCTTTATCTAACTCGCCGTCAAAGCCCTTGCCATATACTGAAGTAACAATTTTACTATCGCCAAACAATGGTTCATCAGCATAATATTTCTTTAGGTACAACGGCAACAGAGAAGCCAACCAGCCGTGCACGTGTATAATGTCAGGTGACCAATTAAGTTTTTTTACCGTCTCGATTACCCCTTTCGCGAAGAATATAGCGCGCTGATCATTGTCAGAAAATAGATTTCCATCAGCATCCGAAAAAGTAGATTTACGTTTAAAATATTCGTCATTATCAATGAAGTACACTTGAATACGTTCTCTTGGTATAGAAGCCACTTTGATAATCAATGGCATATCCATATCATTGATAACCAAATTCATGCCTGACAAGCGAATGACCTCGTGCAACTGATGCCTGCGCTCATTAATGTTACCGTACCTGGGCATAAATATCCTTATTTGGCCACCATTGCTGTTGACCATTCTGGGAGTTTCGTATGACATCAATGAAACCTCGTTTTCTGGTAGGTAGGGCACTAATTCAGAAGATACAAACAATATCTTTTTACCATTCATAAAGCTGCGATTTATTTTGAATATGAGCGTAGCTGCAAAACTACGAAAATTATAGAGATTAGGCGTAATTATAGTAAGTTTGCTAGCTTTTAAATTACTAGAATGCCATTAATCAAAACAAAGAAAGAACTTCGGTTACAACTTTCCTTAGCCAAACAAAAAGGAAGTTTGGGCCTAGTTCCTACTATGGGTGCGCTTCATAAGGGGCATGTTTCCTTGGTGGTCAAAGCAAATTCAGAGAATACGACAACGGTCGTAACCATTTTTGTCAACCCGACTCAATTTGATAATCCGGAAGATTTGGATAAATATCCAAATACACTTCAGGCAGATATAGCGCTTTTGAACGAAATCTCAAACGAAATTATCGTTTTTGCTCCTATAGCTGCTGAAATTTATGGCGATGAGATGAAATCAAAAACATATGATTTCGGAGGGTTGGATAAAGTAATGGAGGGTGCTTTCAGGGATAATCACTTCGAGGGCGTTGGCACTATAGTAGAAAAACTACTGACCCTAGTGCGGCCCGACCGTGCTTATTTCGGGGAAAAAGATTTTCAACAATTACAGATCATCAAAAAATTAGTGGCCCTTAGCAATATCCCGGTTGAAATCATCGGCTGCCCAATTGTCAGGGAGGCCAGCGGATTGGCTATGAGTTCAAGAAACCAAAGACTCTCATCATCATTGAGAAAAGAGGCCGCATTTATCTACGAAACACTGCTTACTGCCAAATTCCTTTTTGGCACGAAAAGTGCTAAAATCGTTACGGAATGGGTCGCCGATCAGTTTGAGAAAAACACTAATCTAGAACTTGAATACTTTACTATCACCGATATAGAAAAATTAAGGCCTGTTCAAAGAAAACGACCAAATACAAAATATAGGGGGTTCATTGCCGTTTATGCGAAAGATGTAAGACTGATAGATAATATCGCCCTCAATTAATTAACTTTGTCCCATGCAAATTGAAGTTGTAAAATCGAAGATTCACCGTGTTAAAGTAACCGGAGCAGACCTAAACTACATAGGCAGCATCACTATTGATGAGGATTTGATGGATGCCGCCAATATCATACAAGGCGAAAAGGTGCAAATTGTCAACAACAACAATGGTGAAAGATTAGAGACTTATGCCATTCCAGGTCCGAGAGGAAGCGGCGAAATAACCCTGAATGGAGCTGCCTCGAGAAGAGTTGCCGTTGGTGACATATTAATATTAATAACGTATGCCCGAATGGACATCGAAAAGGCCAAGACATTCAATCCATCACTAGTCTTCCCGAACGAAGAGAATAATCTGTTGAACTAATTTTGAGTTACGACATAAAAAAAACCCTAAAAACCATACTCCCAATTGCCTTGGGAGTTTTTTTAATATGGTATCTCTACATATCTACAACAGCAGAACAACGGCTTGAAATAGTAGGGCATATTAAAAACGCGGATCCCATTTGGTTTTGCCTATCTATTTTAATAGGTGTCTTGAGCCACATCTCACGCGCTATTCGCTGGAACTATTTATTAGAACCATTGGGCTACACCCCTAGGGTAAGTAACAATGTATTTATAATTTTCACTTCCTACCTGGCGAACTTGGGTGTGCCAAGATCCGGCGAATTTCTTAGGGCTACCGAACTAGCAACTTATGAGAATATTCCTTTTGAAAAAGGGTTCGGAACGATTGTCACCGAAAGAATCATCGACGTCATTATGCTGCTTATGGTTATCATGGCTGCGTTACTATTCCAAACCGAACTTATACTCGGTTTTATCAACGAGAGTGGCCTAGGTATATTTGGGGGCCTTGTTGTGCTATTGACCGGGGTTCTTGGTCTTCTTATAGCCATACGACTAATCAAAAAATCGACATCAGGTTTCGCGCTAAAGCTAAAACACTTTCTTACTAATATGCTGGAAGGAATTCTGAGCATTTTCAAAATGCAACATAAATGGGCCTTTATTTTTCACACCCTATTTATATGGGCGGCCTATTTAGCCATGTTCTGGGTAATTAAATTCACGGTTTTAGAAACCGCAGATCTCTCTGCAGGAGCTCTTCTTGTGGCTTTTGTTGCAGGAGCCATAGCTATGACAACTACCAATGGAGGGTTTATTGCCTATCCCTTGTTAGTTGGCAAGGCACTCGAGTTTTTCGGAATACCTCTTGACGCAGCGCAAGGCTTTGGCTGGATCATGTGGATCGCACAGACTCTTATGATAGTCGTTTTCGGTGCAATATCTTTTCTATTATTACCGTTATTGAACAGAAATAGATAGTCGAGATGCTTCGACTTCGACCCAATTTAGTATCATGCGAACTCTTTTCATTCTTTTTGCACTATTCCTATGTTTTGGAATAGATGCTCAAGTAACCCAAGAAATTTTCGAATCATTCAAACTTCAAGAAAGGCGTGATGTACGTTATTATTTTCCTGAAGATTATGATGAGGAAAAAAAATATCCCTTGATCCTTGTTTTGGATGGTGAATATTTATTCGATCAAGTTGTAGCAACAGCAAAATTTTACAGTCAGTTTCATGGTATGCCCCAAAGCATCGTTGTTGGAGTGGACCAAAACGAACGAAGTATTCGATTGGATGATTGTGCATGGGAAGTAAATGGTCTACCCTCTGAAAAAGGGAAGAAGTTCTTTGAGTTTCTGGGGATGGAAATGATTCCTTACTTAGACCTAAACTATAGTACTGCCCCATTCAAGATGATTGTAGGCTACGATATTACAGCTAACTTCCAGAATTATTGGCTGTTCAAAGAAAACTCCTTATTCAACGCCTATATCAGTATTTCTCCGACTCTGGCCCCGGAAATGGAAAGTAGGATCCCAGCCCGATTAGGCGCTTTCAACAAGCAGATTTTCTATCAGTTGATACTTGAAAAAGAAAATAACAAACATACCGATCGAATTATGGAGATGGACAAAGCGATCAAAGCAATTGACAAAGAATCATTGCATTATTATTTTGACAAATACGAAGGAGCCGACCATGTTTCAATTGCCACTTATGGAATAGGAAAAGCTTTTGACAACATCTTTGGAATGTTCAAGCCTATTTCACCTATAGAATATAAGACCCAAATGCTTACTTCAGAAGAACCTGTTTTCGACTACTTGAAAAAAAAATATAAAAATATTGAAGACCTTTTCGGATTCACAAAAACCGTAGAACTCAATGACCTTATGGCCGTATATGCCGGTATTCGAAAAAAAGAAGATTTTGAATCATTAAAACCGCTATCTGATTTGTGCAAAAGAGAATTCCCGGGTACCATGTTAGGCTTTTACTTTGAAGCCGAATATTATGAGCAAATGGGAGAACCTAAAAAAGCACTTAAGACGTTCGAAAAGGCTTTTGGAATGGATGAAATAGATTTTCTGACCAAAGAAATGGCATTGGAAAAAATCGATGCCCTGAAAGCTGATTTTGGATATTAAATTCAGACTATAGAAATTATGAAGAAGAGGCCTTGAAGGCCTCTTCTTTGATTTTCACAGTAGCCCGAATAATTCAGACAAAGTTTTATCTTCGCCTTAAACCTTGAATTACGGAATGGCCAAAACAAAAACAGCATTCTTCTGCCAAAACTGTGGTACCCAATATGCCAAATGGGTGGGGCAGTGTTCAGCTTGCAAAGAATGGAATACCGTTGTCGAAGAGGTTGTGCAAAAAGCGGAGAAATCGGGTTGGAAAACATCATCTAGCTCAAAAAGAAAAATTGCCACACCCTTACGAATCAACGAAATAAGAACAGACAAAGAGTTGCGCTTGAATACTTTTGACCTTGAATTCAATCGTGTTCTTGGTGGTGGTTTGGTTCCCGGAGCATTGGTGCTTTTGGGCGGTGAACCTGGAGTCGGCAAAAGCACCTTACTACTACAGATAGCCTTAAAACTTCCGTATACGACGCTTTATGTTTCGGGTGAGGAAAGTCAAAAACAAATCAAAATGCGTGCAGATCGCATTCACCCGAATAGTGAGACCTGTTTTATCCTTACGGAGACCAAAACGCAACATATCTTTCAACAAATCGAGGCTACCGAACCCGATATTGTAGTAATTGATTCTATTCAGACCTTACATTCCGATTCTATTGAATCCGCAGCAGGAAGTATTTCTCAAATCAGGGAATGTACTGCCGAACTCATTAAATTTGCAAAAGAAACCAACACGCCTGTTATTCTAATTGGTCATATCACCAAAGATGGTTCCATTGCGGGACCAAAGATTTTGGAACATATGGTAGACACCGTGCTTCAGTTCGAAGGTGATCGCAATTATGTGTATCGTATTTTAAGAGCGCTCAAAAACCGGTTTGGCTCAACCTCCGAATTAGGTATTTATGAAATGCAAGGCGGCGGATTGCGTCAAGTCAACAATCCTTCGGAAATATTGATTTCAAAAAACGATGAAGGGCTGAGTGGTACGGCAATCGCTTCTACCGTAGAAGGCATGCGGCCTTTGATGATTGAAATACAAGCCTTAGTGAGTTCCGCGGTATACGGAACACCCCAGCGTTCAACGACCGGTTATAACGCCAAAAGGCTGAACATGCTTTTGGCTGTACTCGAAAAACGGGCAGGTTTCAAACTAGCTGCCAAAGATGTTTTTCTGAACATCACAGGCGGTATTTCCGTAGATGATCCCGCTATTGATTTAGCAGTCATAGCGGCAATCTTATCGAGCAACGAGGACATTCCTATTGAAAAGGGGGTTTGCTTTGCGGCCGAAGTAGGTCTTGCCGGAGAAATTCGACCAGTTCAGCGGGTTGATCAGCGTATTTCGGAAGCAGAAAAACTGGGTTTCAAAACGGTTTACGTATCCAAGAATAATAAAATTGGATTGAAAAATCCTAAAATAAATATCGAGCTTGTGTCAAGAATTGAAGATGTCGTGAGTGGATTATTCGCTTAATTCTTAGAGTTGAACATTCGTGCCAAAACCATAAAAACTACGATTACCAGAACAATCAAGGCCAATTGCCAAATACCTACTTTTAAGAAATGCATTGCTATAAGATTTATGGTGCTGGGTTTGGTATTTTATTATGAATGGCTTCAATGCCTTCTAAAACTTCCTGACTCAACTCAATTTCAATACTAGTAATATTTTCTTCCAACTGCTTCATTGTAGTTGCACCAATAATATTACTGGTTAAGAACGGTCTTGAATTTACAAAAGCAAGTGCCATTTGTGTTAATGATAAATCATGCGATTGTGCCAGTTCATAATACTTCTGGGTGGCGATTTTCGAATTGCCCTTGATGTAACGGTCGTAATTTGGAAAAAGCGCTAAACGTGAATTTTCAGGAAGCCTGTCACCCAAATATTTACCACTTAAAGCGCCAAAACCTAGCGGTGAATATGCTAAAAGCTTCATGTCTTCTCGCATGGCAATTTCTGATGAACCAATCTCAAATTGACGATTTAATAAGCTATAAGGATTTTGAATCGTAATCATTCTCGGCAAACTCGGATGTACTTTGCTTTCTTCAAGGAAACGCATCATACCCCAGGGGTTTTCATTGCTAAGCCCTACTTGGCGAATTTTACCTTCTCGAATCAAATCTCTCAAGGTTTCTAAAACCTGATGAATATTATCTTTCCAATGATCAGAAACGTCATGTTTGTAGCCGCGAATGCCAAAGTAATTTGTACTGCGTTCTGGCCAATGAAGTTGATATAAATCAATATAATCGGTTTGCAAACGATTTAAGCTCCCTTCTACAGCCTCAATAATAGAATCTCTTGTAAAACCTGTTGTTCGAATGAACTTTGTGAATTCCGCCTTTCCTGCAATTTTAGAAGCTAATACTATATTTTCCCTATTGCCATTTTTCTTGAACCAAGTTCCAATAATTTTCTCTGTGTTCGATTTACGGTCTGGATGGGCCGGAATGGAGTATAATTCAGCCGTGTCAAAAAAATTAATGCCCTTATCAACGGCATAATCCATTTGCTCATGAGCTTCGTCTTCGGAATTTTGGTTGCCCCAGGTCATAGTGCCTAAGCAAATTTTACTGACTTCGATTTCTGTGTGGGGTAGGTTGGTATAAAGCATAAAAAAATTAGAGTTCTTTTCTTGAAGCAAACAAATTTATACATTTTCAAGAGGTTTCTAGGTCGAGAAAAGAATAGAAAACAAAAAATCTATCCGTTCGCATTTTTAAAACATCTTCACTAGGCGAGACGCAGCAGTCATGCTTACGTTATCTCAACCAAGATAGGGCAATGGTCACTATGCCTGGCTTCCGATAAAATGACAGCTCTTTTTAACCGCTCTTTCAATGAATCTGCGACCATTGCATAATCAAGGCGCCAGCCTTTATTGTTGTTTCGAGCATTCGCGCGGTAACTCCACCAAGTGTAGTTATCAGGTTCATCATTAAAATATCTAAAGCTATCAATGAATCCGCTTTGTATCAAATTGCCTATCCATTCCCGTTCAACGGGTAAGAACCCTGAAACATTTTTAAGCCCTACCGGGTTATGAATATCGATGGCTTCATGACAAATATTATAATCACCAAGAACAACAAGATTCGGTCTTTTCATTCTTAATTCATTAAAGTATTCTTGAACTTCAGCCATATAGTTCAGTTTGAAATCCAAGCGAGCCATATTGGTTCCTGATGGCAAATACATACTCATTATTGAAAGATCGCCAAAATCTGCCCTAAGGTTTCTTCCTTCAAAATCCATGGTTGCTATTCCGGTACCGTATTCGATATGATCGGGTTTGGTTTTTGACAGAATAGCAACACCGCTATACCCTTTCTTTTGGGCACTATACCAATAATTATAAGCGTATCCCGCGTCTTCGAAAACAGAAAGCTCCAATTGTTCTTCCTGTGCCTTAATTTCTTGCAAACAAATGACATCGGGATCTGCGGACTGCAACCACTCGATAAAACCTTTTTTCAAAGCTGCGCGTATGCCATTCACATTATATGAGACGATTTTCATACTTCGAATTTTACTCGAAAATAAGCAATGTTTTATGCTTTGGAAAAGTTTGGAACGCAAATTGATTCCGTAGCACCAGTAAACCTTACTATCATGAAAAAATTAGTCTTTTTTTTCCTCCTCCTAGCCAGCGGATTTATCATAAATGCCCAAGCCTATCGCGAGGGGCTAAATGACCATGAACTTCGATTCAATATGGGTCGCTTTTTAGCCAGCACAGCCGTTGAAGGGTCTTACGAATATTATTTTACCCCTGACATGAGTATTGGTGGAACGGTTTTCTTTAATGGAGATGGCCTAGGAAGAATGGGGAATTTCGGTATTGGCCCAAATTTAAGAGCCTACTTCGGGTACAATCCAAAAAGTGGTGTTTTCGCCGAGGCATTCGGGCTCTATTACACCGGAGAAACCGATATCACCAATAATCTGGGGGCTAGAAACAATGATTACGGCACTACTGCCCTAGGCTTGGGATTAGGTAAAAAATGGTTCACTTTCGGACAAAAGTTCACAATGGAAGTCAATCTTGGGTTGGGGCGGAATATCAATCCAAAAGAATTTCAAGATGCTTTCATGTATCGCGCAGGTTTATCTCTCGGATTTCGTTTTTAAATAGTATTTTTAGTGCTTGATTAAATCTACATGAGGCGACTACTTTTGATTTTCCTTTTTTGTGCTGCGATGGCCCAAGCACAAAATCCTGTTCAGAACGATAGCATAACCCAATTGGATGAGGTCATTCTTTTGGATGCCTTAAAGAAAAAAAATGCCACAGGTATTGTACCTTCTGAAGTTATTTCTGCGAAAGTCTTTCAGAACTATAGTCCGGTTTCGATGGTCAATGCGATGAACCAAATTCCGGGAGTGTATATATTTTCAGGTGCTTTGAACACCAATCGAATTACGATTCGAGGTATCGGTGCCCGCACTCTTTTCGGAACAGATAAATTGCGCATGTATTATGAAGATATTCCAGTGACCGATGGTTCGGGATTTTCGACGATAGAAGCCTATGACTTAGAGAACCTAAGTCAAATCGAAGTCATCAAAGGGCCTAAAGGAACTGCTTTTGGGGCTAATTTGGGCGGAGCGATTATTTTAAATCCGAAGGAGGCCTTGGGCAGATCTACCAACTTTTCGAACAATTTTACGGTCGGCTCATTCGGGCTTCTAAAAAACAACCTGTCCTTCAACCATTTTGATGGTAAGCTGCGGCTCGGACTTCAATATGGTCATTTGGAAACCGATGGGTATCGCCAAAACAGTAATTTTGAACGTGACGGATTGTTGTTGAATACCTCTTATCAAATAGACTCGAAGAATAAAATTTCCCTTTTGGTTAATCATATTGATTTTACAGCTCAAATACCAAGTTCGTTGGGAGCGACTGCTTTTGCTGAAGATCCACAGCAAGCTACTTTTACTTGGCGCGCTTCGCAAGGATTCGAGACCAACAATTATACCTTGGTCGGACTCAATTATTCCCATCGGTTTAATGATAAACTAGAAAATTCTACGAGTATTTTTTATACGTATTTGGATAAGGATGAAGCCAGGCCTTTTGGGATATTGGATGAGATAACCAAAGGTTTTGGTTTACGAACTTTATTTTCAGGGGAGTTCAACTTCTTGGAACTAGCTGCTAGTTATACTTTTGGAGGAGAGCTTTTCAAAGATGAATACGACTGGGATGAATTTCAAAACTTATGGGAAAACAATAATGGCAACGGAAGTCTAAAAGGTAACCAATTCGCTCGTAATAAGGAGTTCAGAAGCCAATGGAATACTTTCGGGATTTTATTAATTCCACTTTCTGAAAAATTCTCTACTCAATTTGGGCTCAGTATTAACAAGACCCAATACGATTACCGCGACCTTTTCAACTCCGGAGCGGAAAATAAAAGCGCTGAAAGAAACTTCAAGGCCATTGCATTACCTAGTTTGAATATCGACTATGACATTTCTGAAAATCACAAAATTTACGCGAACATAAGTCGAGGATTTTCAAATCCTACATTGGAGGAAACCCTAACGCCTGATGGCGCCATCAATCCGGATATCGCTCAAGAAACCGGAACAAATTATGAATTGGGCACTACTTTGTATTTGAATGAAAGACGGTTTCTGTTTAACTTATCGATCTACCAAATGAATGTCAAAAATCTATTGGTTGGTGAGCGTATCAATGAAGATCGGTTCGTTGGCAATAATGCCGGCAAAACAAGGCATCGGGGATTGGAAGTTGGATTAAGTTACAATTGGAACATCTCTAAAAACCTACAACTCTTCCCTTTTGTAAATTACACCTTGACCGATCATAGTTTTGTAGCGTTTATTGATGAAGATCAAGATTTTTCAGGAAACCCACTTACAGGTGTTCCGAAACAACGGAGGACTTCAGGTGTTCAGTTACGTCTCTTCGAAAACTTCTATTGGAATACGACACATCAACATGTTAGTGAAATTCCGTTGACCAATGCGACCGACCTATATAGTGAACCCTTTTCCGTTTTCAATTCTCGCTTGGGTTATCTGAAAAAAATATCAGACCACTTCACTTTAGGATTGGATTTTGGCATCAACAATCTCTTTGATAAAGTTTATGCGCAATCCGTGCTGATTAATACGCAAGGATTTGGCGGAAGGGAACCGCGCTACTTTTATCCCGGCGATGAACGGAATTATTATGGAAGTTTACGATTAGGCTATCAACTATAACCTAAAAAATTAATAAATAGCTACTTACTTAGGTGTTTATTGCACTTCATTGTAAATCGCGTTCTATAAACACCCTACCGCCAGATAGCATGGTATTATTGAAGGAAAACGGTTGATGTACTCAATTGGCAATACAAAATGAGTTTATACATCATATCGCCATTGCCATAAATTGATATGGGCATTGTTTTACTCTAGGTTGCGCTAAATAATCTGCTCAAAGATTGAGATTCTCAACAAGAAAGACCAAATTTTTATACTTTTCAGACCAGCTTATTTGTTATATTCATTTCTCCGAAAAATCAAAAAAATCATAATACTACATTTCTCGTAAGTCCATTCAAAAGGGTATTGCTCAAAATAAAGCAAGTAGGATCAACAAAGACATTTAAAATAATGTTCTCGTCAATATTTGATATCTATTTTGACGCCAAATACAATATCGATACCCTCTCCCGGGTGTCTTTAAACGAACTAGATGTTGAAGAAGATCAGAAAAAACATGCGGTATTATATCTGGGTTCACGAGTTCTTCCTTTAAGAAGTTTATTCAAAGAATTAAAGATTTCGATGGTTAAAGTATTTGTTGATATTGGGTGTGGGAAGGGCCGAGTGCTTATCATTGCGGCAACATTTGGCTTTAAAAATGTAAAGGGAATAGAGTTTTCGCCTAAATTACGTGCCTTCGCCAAAAAAAATATTAAAATAGTGTGCCAAAACGAAATCAAGTACCCCTGTCTCTTATACACATCTCCGAGCCCACGAGACGAACA
>JARFRH010000058.1 GCA_029287355.1 Maribacter sp.
ATACTCTATATTTTGATCGTCGGCATCGTCAGATGTGTATAATAGACAGATATTATGCAAGCGATGAGCCTGACCATGCAAGTATTTTCTATTACACATTTACCACAAGTTGCCTCAAATGGAAATCATCATTTCAAGGTTTTTAAAGTAGATGAAGATAACAGCACACGAACGCGAATGAAGCAGTTAAATGACGATGAAAGAGTAGTGGAGTTGGCTGAAATGCTTGGAGGAAAAGAGCTTTCTGATTCTGCCTTGGCACACGCGCGGCAATTGTTGAACTAGCAATCAACTATAGGATTTTGTCTGCTCGAACATTCGATTTTCGGATACTTTTTTAAGCGAATCTTAACCGTTATTTGCCACTGTGCACTGCCAACAAATTTTAATACCTTTGACGCTTTAACAAAACTAACGAACCCGAAGACATGTCATATAACTTACTAAAGGGAAAAAGAGGAATCATTTTTGGAGCTCTTGACGAAAATTCCATTGCTTGGAAAACGGCTGAGCGAGTTCATGCTGAAGGTGGGACTTTTGTATTGACAAATGCTCCTGTCGCCATGAGAATGGGGCAAATTAAAGAGCTGGCCGATAAAACAGGGTCTGAGATAATTCCTGCAGATGCCACCAGTCAAGAGGATTTAGAAAACTTGATCTCTAAGTCTCTAGAGATTCTTGGAGGAAAGTTGGACTTTGTACTTCATTCTATAGGAATGTCGATAAATGTTAGAAAGGGCAGACACTATACTGACGAGAATTATGATTTCACCACTAAAGGATGGGATATTTCGGCACTCTCTTTTCACAGGGTTATGCAAAACCTTTATAAGGCAGATGCTATGAATGAATGGGGCAGTATTGTTGCCTTGACCTATATGGCTGCACAGCGTACATTTCCAGATTACAATGACATGGCTGATAATAAAGCGTATTTGGAATCTGTAGCGCGTAGTTTTGGTTATTTCTTCGGGAAAGAAAAAAAAGTTCGTGTGAATACGATCTCGCAATCACCGACTGCGACAACCGCTGGGTCAGGAGTTAAAGGCTTTGACGGTTTCATAAGTTATGCCGAAAAAATGTCACCTTTAGGAAACGCCACAGCGCAAGACTGTGCGGATTATACGGTATCGCTCTTTTCAGATTTGACGAGAAAAGTGACAATGCAGAACCTTTTTCATGACGGTGGCTTTTCTAACACAGGGGTAAGCCAAGAGGTTATTGAGCGTTTTTCAGAATAGCCGATTAAAGACCATCCGTTTTACTTTTTAGGTGTATTTTTAAGGCAATGGACCTATTTTTTTCTTTTATCATACCAGTATATAACCGACCCGATGAAATTAGGGAGCTGTTGCAGAGTATGGTAGAACAGAAGTTTTCCAAACCCTTCGAGATACTTATCATAGAAGACGGTTCAACCCGATCTTCTCAAAAGGTAATCATTGAATTTCAAGACAAACTTTCCGTATCATATTTTCAGAAGCCGAATACGGGCCCAGGTGATTCAAGAAATTACGGAATGAAAAGGGCTCAAGGTGATTACTTTATTATTCTTGATTCCGATTGTGTGTTGCCCCCCACTTATTTACAAATAGTGGAGCGCTCACTTAAGGAAAAATATGTTGATTGCTTTGGTGGACCGGATGCGGCCCATGTATCGTTTAGCTTGGTGCAAAAGGCCATTAATTACGCCATGACTTCTTTTTTGACATCAGGGGGTATTCGAGGAAACAAGAAGGCAGTGGATAAATTTCAGCCCAGAAGTTTTAATATGGGTATTTCAAAAAAAGCTTTTGAAGCTACAGGTGGTTATGGAAAAATACACCCTGGTGAAGATCCTGATCTAAGCATACGCCTATGGAATAATGGTTTTTCGACGACCCTGATTCCTGAGGCATTCGTATATCATAAACGTCGAATCGATTGGAAACGATTTTTCACCCAAGTCCGTAAGTTTGGTACTGTACGACCTATTTTAAATCAATGGCACCCTAAAACTGCTAAAATAACATATTGGTTTCCTACGCTGTTTTGTTTGGGCCTTATTGCTTCATTGGCATTATGGTCGGTTGGTATGGTAGTTCCAATATTTCTCTACGCCCTTTACTTTACATTAATCTTTGTCGATTCATTGTTTAAAAACAAGAGCATTGCTATTGCTTTATTATCTTTACTAGCAGTAGGTATACAGTTCTCGGGCTATGGATATGGATTCTTGAAGTCTGCTATCCTTTTGGCCTTAACCGGAAAGAAACCCCAAGAACTCTTTCCAGAAGTATTTTTCTAATATTAGTTGAATTTCAAATAAATTCGAAGGTTTGATAGAGAAAATCAAAAACGGATTAAAAAAAAGAAAAGTAAAGCTCTTTTTTGTTTTTTTACTCTGCTCGTTCTCCGCGTGGTTTGTTAGTAATTTATCCGAATCATATACGAGCAATGCGACTTTTGATCTAAATTTTATTGGTGTTCCTGAAGATAAAATGCTTATGAGCGCTTCCAAAGAAAAGATTGATGTAAAGCTTGAGGCAGTAGGTTTCCAGTTTTTGCGCTTTAATTTTAACAACAAGATCGTAAATATTGATTTGTCAAAAGTTCAAAAGCAAAGTGGAAAGTATTTAATTGTTCCAAACCAGTACCAAAAGCAGATTGAAAAGCAATTATCAAGCTCCATGCGATTATTGCAAATAGTGGATGACACCATATTCTTTGATTTTGAAGAAGTTACTACAAAAGAACTTTTTGTAGAACCTATTATAGAATTGAATTTGGAGCAAAATTATTTGTTAGACGGTTTGGTGGAGGTAGAGCCATCCACAATTAGCATTACCGGACCAACTAATGAGATAGATGATATATCGGTGTTAAAGACCCCGAAAATTCAACTTGATGATTTGGCATCCGATTTTTCCAAAACCGTGTTTGTTATCAAACCGGATTCATTGCCCAATTCAAGTTTTTCGGTAGATAAGGTGACGATAAGCGGGAAGGTGTCTAGATTCTCCGAAAAAATTATTGAAGTACCAATTCAGGTATTGAACCTTCCAGAAAATATGTTAATTCGAACCTTTCCAGATGAAATCAAGGTATTGTGTAAAGCAAAAATGAGTGATTTGAAAAATCTAAGTAGTGCTGATTTTGTAGTAACCGCTGACTATCATGAGGCAGCCGACGAAAATAACGAGACGAATAAACTATCCCTTTCATTGCAAAAGGTGCCTAAGAATGTTTTTGAGGCGATCTTGGTTCAAAAGCGGGTAGAATATGTATTGAGAAATAAATGATAGTAGTTGGTTTAACAGGCGGAATAGGTAGTGGCAAAACTACCGTAGCAAATTTTTTTGTTGAATTAGGAGTGCCAGTCTATAATTCCGATAAAGAAGCAAAAAAACTGATGACCTCTTCAAAACGGGTCAAAAAGGCCATAATTGAATTGTTGGGAAAGCAAGCGTACAAAAACAAAAAGTTAAACAAAAAGTACATTTCAGAGCAAATTTTTAATGATGACACCTTGTTAATAAAAATGAACGGAATTGTACACCCAGCCGTGCAGAAAGACTTTTTGGCCTGGGCAAGAAAGCAAAAAGCACCTTATGTTATCCAGGAAACAGCTTTGATATTTGAAAATACCAAACAAGATTTTTATGATTTCATAATTTTGGTGACCGCCCCAATAGAACTGCGTTTAGAGCGCGTTATGGTTAGGGATGGTGCTTCAAAAAAAGAGGTTATGGATCGATTGAAGAATCAACTTGACGATGAGGATAAAATACCGTTTTCAGACTATGTGCTCGAGAACACTAAACTGCCTAAAACGAAATTGAAAGTAGAAGAGATACATAACGATCTCCTTAACAATAGTTAGTGCTACAGCGAAATTTTAACATTTTTGTTAAGGTTTGGTTAAACGTGGAATACGCAAGAGCTATAATCTTTAAATTAGCCGCAGATGAATAAGAGGTTGTTTGTTCTATTGGTAATTTTTATGAGCCTCTCACTTATAGGAATCATCTTCGTTCAGGGTTTTTGGTTTAAGCAATCTGTTGAAGATAAGGAAGAACAGTTTTCCAATACGGTAACTCAGGTTTTAAACAAAGTCACCGATAAGATTGAAGCCCGGGAGCGAAAGGATTACTCTGACCGTTATTTGAGTAGAATTGATAGTATTGGTGCCTTCAAAGGTTCAAACTTCACTAATTTCTTTTTCGTCAATAGGGATGTAAACTCCGATGAGATTCGATTATACGAACATGGAATACTCGAAGAGAAGTATAACATTGCATCAACGTTCTTTGACAACAGCAATACGACCGATAGTACGATAATCAAAAATATCACGAGTAAGCGTACGACGACTATCTTGAAAGAAGATTTTGGCCTTGATGGAAGCTCATACCGCTTATCCCCTATACAAAAATTGGAGAAAATAGGGGGATTGTCGGCAATTGAAAAGGCCCAGTTTGAAGATGTATTCAGAGAATTTGCACAACGGCATCCAGTTCACCAAAGAGTCTCTAAGCAAGAAATTGAGCTACGCTTGAACCAAGAATTGGAAAATCGAGGAATCGATATTGACTATGAGTATGGTATATACAGTAATGGACTGCCTACCAAAGTGAAATCAAAAAAATTCAAGTATGCGAAGTCCGGACTTCTTGAAGCACCAATTTTTAAGGATAGTGAAGGGAATTCCGATTTCTCACTTTTGATTTCGTTTCCGAAGAAGAAACGATTTTTGATTCGGTCTATTTTAGGTATGGCTTTGCTATCGGTATTGTTTACGTTGGTAATCGTCGCTTCGTATACAGGGGCCATTTACCAATTGATTCGACAGAAACAGATATCTGAGATTAAATCAGATTTCATCAACAATATGACCCATGAATTCAAAACCCCTATAGCAACGATAAATTTGGCGGTAGAAGCAATTCGAAACCCTAAAGTCATAGGTGACAAGGAAAAAGTACAGCGGTATTTGCAAATGATCAGGGATGAGAACAAAAGAATGCATGCGCAAGTAGAAAACGTATTGCGCATATCTAAATTGGAAAAAAATCAGTTGGATATACGTAAGGATAGAGTCGATGTACACGACATAGTTCAAGATGCAATAGCACATATTGAATTAATAGTAGATGACCGAGGCGGATATGTAGAAAAACATTTAAATGCGGATAGATCCGAGGTTTTGGCAAATGAAATGCATTTTACCAACGTCATCGTGAACATATTGGACAATGCGGTGAAGTATTCCCCAGAAGCTCCAAAAATTGATGTTTTTACTGAATTGGCGAATAATAATATCATAATAAAAGTACAAGATCAAGGTGCCGGAATGAGCAAGGCGGTGCTAAATAAGGTTTTCGAGAAATTTTACCGTGAGCACACGGGGAATATTCACAATGTAAAAGGCCATGGTTTAGGCTTGGCCTACGTAAAAAAAATAATAGATGATCACCAAGGTGAGGTTTATGCGGAAAGTGAAAAAGGAAAAGGAAGCACTTTTTACATCAAACTGCCTTTAATTTAAAATTTATGGAGACGATAAACAAAAAAATACTTTTGGTAGAGGATGACCCTAACTTTGGTATTGTGCTAAAGGATTATTTATCAATGAACGATTTTGATGTAGTTCTTGCCAAGAATGGAATGGAGGGATTTGAAAAATTCAAGAAAGACAATTTTGATATTTGTATTCTAGATGTCATGATGCCATACAAAGACGGTTTTACGTTAGCAAAGGAGATACGAGAAAAGAATGAGAATGTGCCCATTGTATTTCTTACTGCCAAAACGATGAAAGAAGATGTTTTAAAGGGGTATAAAGCTGGTGCTGATGACTATCTCAATAAACCATTTGATTCAGAAGTACTTTTAATGAAACTGAAGGCCATACTTCAAAGAAAAGCTTCCAATACCTTGGCCGATAGTAGAAAGTTCGAATTTCAAATCGGTGGATTTCATCTGAACTCAAAGCTTCGGTTTTTGAAATACAAAGATACTGAGCCCATTAAACTTTCACCAAAGGAGAATGAATTACTTCGACTCTTGGCTTTGCATGAAAACGATTTAATGCCAAGAGAATTGGCACTTACCAAAATATGGAGAGATGATAACTACTTCACCTCAAGAAGTATGGACGTGTATATCGCCAAGCTTCGCAAGTATCTCAAAGTAGATGACACCGTTGAAATCCTTAACATTCATGGAGAAGGATTTAGATTGGTCGTGAAAACCGAATAATCTTGATGTATTGACTTATAAAAAGCCCTGGCCAAATGCTCAGGGCTTTTTTATTTGATAGCGTTTAAGAATCTCTAAAACTATTTTGTTCGGAGTATGTTGAATGGTTACCGTTATAGCATTTACTGGAATTTCAAGTGCATTAAACTGTGAATCCAATAAGCCAGAGGGCATGAAATGCCCTTTTCGCTCTTGGAGCCTTTTGGAAATTTCCATTTTCGAACCTTTCAAATAAACAAATATCATTTGATTTTCAAGTTCTTTTGCCAAGCGATCCCGATAAGATTGCTTCAATGCCGAACATGCGATGACCACGCCTTTTTGACCATATTCTTTCGCCAGTACATTAAGTCTGTTCAACCAGCCTTTACGATCTATATCGTTTAAAGGCACTCCGTTTGACATTTTAGCCACATTTTCACTCGGATGATAATCGTCCCCATCAAAAAAAGAATATCCGAATTCTGCTGCAAGTAGTTTTCCGATAGTGGATTTACCACAACCTGAAACACCCATTACAATAAACAATGGAGGCCTTTTCATAAGGTACTCTTATTCAATCGTTCTTCTAATCGTTCGATTATTACTGATACTTGTTCATCGTGGGCAAGCCAAAGTACACTTTCATTTTTTCTAAACCATGTCAATTGTCGTTTAGCGAACCTTCTTGTATTTTTTTTAATTTCGTCGATGGCAAAATCTAAGGTCCATTTACCTTCGAAATAGTTAAAAACCTCTTTATAGCCTACTGTTTGCAATGCATTTAGGGCTCTATGTTCATAAATCGCTCGAGCCTCTTCCAAGAGCCCTTGAGCCATCATATTATCGACCCTTTTATTAATTCGCTCATAAATCAATTCACGAGGGGCTGTGATGCCAATTGTAAAGGTTTGAAATGGTCTTTGAATGTTTTCTTTTTTTAAAAAGGTAGAGTAGGGTAGCCCAGAAGCAAGACGGACTTCAAGTGCTCTAATCAAGCGATGGGGGTTGTTCAAGTCTACCGTTTCGTAATAGGTTGGGTCATATTTTTTTAAATCATCCTGTAAATATTGAATTCCTTTTTCTTCATATGCCTTGTTCAATTGCACACGTATTTCAGGTTCAATTATCGGAAATTCATCTAAGCCCTTGATTACCGCATCCACATATAGTCCGCTACCACCTACCATAATGGCAATATCCTTATCACTGTATATATCTTCTAATTTTTTGATAGCCTCCTTTTCAAAATCTCCCACACTATACTTCTCGAAGATACTTTTGTGTTGAATGAAATGGTGAGTAGCACTTTGTAATTCTTCCGTGGTCGGTACTGCCGTCCCGACACACATTTCTTTATAGAATTGACGTGAATCGGCAGAAATGATTTCAGTATTGAAATGATTAGCTAAGGAAATAGCGAGTTTGGTCTTGCCGATGGCGGTAGGGCCGATAACTGAGATTAGTCGTTTTGAGGCCACTATTCCTCGATTAAATCAAAACCACATTTTCTGCAGAAATGGGCGTCGGATCGATAAATTTCTGCACTACAACTGGGACATGACCTGCCCTCATCAATAGCTTCATCCCTTTTCTTCGAAGAGGCATATTCTGCTGAGACAATACCTGTTGGCACTGCTATGATTCCGTAGCCAATAATCATGATAAACGTAGCGATGAATTGGCCTAAAGCCGTTTCAGGTGATATATCACCATAACCAACTGTAGTGAGGGTTACAATGGTCCAATAAACACTATGTGGAATACTATTGAAGCCATGTTCTGGGCCTTCAATGAGGTACATCAGGGTACCTAGAAGCACGGAAACTACGAGTACAAAAAATACAAAGATAAATATTTTGGTTCTGCTCGCCTTTAAAGATCTGACAAGATTGTTCGACTCACCTACAAAACGCACCAGTTTAAGTATCCTAAAGACTCGCAGTAGCCTCAAAGCCCTAAAGGCGGTCAAGTATTGTGAACCTACAAAAAAATAAGAAAGGTACTTAGGTACGGTTGATAAAAAATCGATAATGCCGAAAAAGCTAAAAATATAACTTGTCGGGCGTTTTATACACACAATTCGAAGTATATATTCGATGGAAAAAAGTACAGTGACCACCCATTCGGAAATATTCAGAAACTCATGGTATTTAGAATCAAATCGCGGTACACTTTCGAGCATTACGATGATAATACTATATACAATCAGTACCAGCAATAGAATGTCGAAAAGTTTTCCGGCAGGGGTATGCGTTCCATATATGATTATATGGAGTTCTCTTTTCCAACCTACGCTAGGTCTCTCGTCTTTCAATCCGTTGTTTTTAATTCTATTATCTTGATGATTTTTCTTTTTCTAAGAAAAGTCTCAATGATGTGTTTGGTATTGGCATCACCTTTCATTTTGGTAATTAATGTTTCTAAGATATGAATATTATTTAGTTGATGGTTGAGATTGTAGTAGCCCATGCCTTTGAATTGGCCTTCCTGAATGAGAATTGCACAATATTCCCCTAGCGCTCTACCTTTATCTACAATCACGATATTCTTATTATTTATGGAGTATTTTTCGATTGCCTGTTGCACTCTTGCATTGTAGGTTTCAGTATTTTCTTCATCAATACAGGCGCCGTGGCATTGACCTTCTTCATATTTGCCACAATTCTTTTTTGCTTTTGAAATACCGTTAATTTTATCACACAGTTCAAAATCAAGACTAATTTCATGTATCAGATTACTGGCACTGTGAATACTATTGAAGGTGGTTATCGGGTTTTCCTGAACAGCACGGCTGCTGGCAATATTTAGCGAAATATAGCCTTTTTGGTCAATCTTGGGGTAGATGACATATGAAAACAAACTCGATTTTTGCTTAGGATTATATTTGGGTTTATTTCGCTTTAATTCCTCATATTCCTTTAATTGGGCGGCCAGTTCACTTCCGGTCTTTTCAAAACTTACTTTTTTAGTTTCTTTTTGAAGCTTTCTAGCGCGATCCCCACTTTTTGTAAAATGTTGATTGACCCTCTTTTTGATATTACTGCTTTTTCCTAAAAAGATAATCTCCCCGTCCTTATTGTGCATATAATATACACCTGTCTCCGACGGTAGACTCTCAACAATATCAAGCTGCCTTGGAGATAATTCGCCTAAGGTCTCTGCTTTGACTACACTTCTCAAGATGTCTTTATCGGAATCCTTATCAAGCAACAATTTGAATAACTTCAAGGTAGCGAGGGCATCGCCATTGGCTCTGTGACGATCACTCACCGCAATGCCTAAGGATCGGACTAGTTTTCCCAAACTATACGACTCGACATCTGGGAGAAGTTTTTGTGATAATTCAACGGTACAAAGCGTCTTTCGCTCAAAATTGTAACCCAGTCTTCGGAACTCCGTACGAAGAATTCGGTAATCGAACTGTGCGTTATGGGCAATAATTATAGCGTCTTCCGTGATTTCTACGATACGCTTGGCCACCTCATGAAACTTAGGTGCCGTGCGCAGCATTTTACTGTTTATTCCCGTGAGTTTAACTACAAATGGCTGTATTTCCTTTTCGGGGTTCACCAAAGAAATGAACTCGTCAACTACGTTGTGTCCGTCGAACTTATGAATTGCTATTTCGGTTATACCTTCTTCATTGTATTTCCCCCCTGTGGTCTCAATATCCAAAACTGCGTACATCATTCTCCTTTCGTAATCTCTAGCTTAATTATAATTTCTTACTCCAAAGATACTACTTCCAATACGTACCATGGTGCTTCCTTCTTCGATGGCAATTTTGTAATCCCCGCTCATTCCCATAGATAGGGTTGTGGCTTCAGGGATTTCTTGTTGTAGCAAATCAAATTGAGTTTTTAGCTGTTCGAATTCCCTGCGCAATTGTGCTTCTTTGTCCGTATAGGTGGCCATACCCATAAGGCCCATTATCCTAATGTTTTTTAGCTGGGAAAGTTCCTCAGAATGGAGTATTTCTGTAAGTTCGCCCGAATCAAGTCCAAATTTGGTGTCTTCCTCAGCAATATGCATCTGCAACAAGCAATTGATGACCCTATCATTTTTTTTTCCTTGTTTGTCGATTTCCTTCAAGAGCCGAAAACTATCTACACCATGTATTAAAGCGACATAAGGTGCCATATATTTTACCTTATTGCGTTGCACATGACCAATCATGTGCCATTCAATATCTTTTGGCAATACTTCCCATTTCTGCGTCATCTCTTGAATTTTATTCTCCCCAAAGATTCTTTGGCCAGCGTTATAAGCTTCCTTTAAATCAGCAATAGGTTTCGTTTTTGACACCGCAACGAGTGTTACATGTTCTGGCAAGGATTTCTTTATAGTTTCTAAATTCGAAGGTATCGACATTGATAAAAATTTTATTGGGACTTATAGTTCGTAAATAGTTATTCCACTTCTTAACTTGGGTTCGATATAAGTGCTTTTTGGCGGCATGACGAGACCAGCATCTGCAATAGACTTTATTTCTTCAATAGTAATAGGAACCAAGCTGAAACCAACAACAAAATTGCCTATGTCAATTTCATCTTTCATTTGAATTATATTGTGCTTGCCATAGCCGTATTGTATTCGTTTGTCGGTTCGTAGGTTTCGTATACCTAAAATGGGTTCTAAAATGGTTTTAAAAAGTATTTGAGTGTCTAGTTCACTTAGAGCGTCAGTAAAAGAGTATACTTTTTTCCTTAAGTACAGTGAATAGAATTCCCCATCTAAATACATGCCGAAATGATGTTTTTGTGTGGGTTTATAGAGCATACTTCCTTGATTTTCAATTCGGTAAAACTCGTCAAGGGCAATCAAAAAGTGCTCTTTCGAAAGCCCGTTCAAATCTTTGATCATTCTATTGAACTCATATATGCGGATTTCCGATTCTGGAATCAAGTAGCTCATAAAATGGTTATAGGGCTCATTTCCGGAGTGCGTTGCATTGTTCTTTTCCGAAATTGCCGCCAATAGATCGGAGGAAGCGCTTCTATGATGACCATCTGCAATATATAAAGACGTTATTTTGTTAAATTCTTCAACGAGCCTGATAATGAATTCACTATCGGATACCACCCAAAGCCGATGTGTTATTTTATCCTTAGTGGTAAAATGGTAATCGGGTTCATTATTTTTCTGTTTTTCCAACAAAATGGATATAGCCTCGTTATCTTCATAGGTCATCAATACGGGCTCAGCATTGAAATCAACAGTATTGAGATAATTGGCAAATAGGGTTTCGCGTTGCTGTAATGTGTCTTCGTGTTTTTTGATAACATCGTTTCTATAATCTTCGACACTGGTGGCGCAAAAGATTCCGCAGCAATTGAAATTTCCTTTTTCGATTTGATAGAGGTAAAAACTTTCATTTGTGTCCTTCATGAGAATATTTTCCTCAAGAAATTCCAAATAGCGATTATGAACACGCTTATAGCGCTCTACACCCGACACTTTTTTATGGAATTTATACCCCGGGTTTATGATATGCAAAAAAGAAAAGGGGTTAAAAGCGAGTTCTGCGTTCAACTCTTTTTTTGAGTATTCTTGGTACGAGCGTGAGGCTACAAAAGCAACTTTATCTTTTGTAGGCCTGATAGCCTTGAAGGGTTTGATGCTCGCCATGTTTTTCAGCTAAATTGAACCGAAACTTTTTCGGCCTTTCTTGATTCAGAGTAATCGTAAAATCCCTCACCTGATTTTACACCTAATTTTCCTGCCATTACCATGTTGACCAAAAGTGGACAAGGTGCGTATTTTGGATTTTTGAATCCGTGGTACATGACATTTAAGATGGAAAGACAGACATCCAACCCAATAAAATCAGCTAACTGCAAAGGCCCCATGGGGTGTGCCATACCTAATTTCATGACTGTATCTATTTCATTGACACCAGCTACATTGTTATATAGTGTTTCTATAGCCTCATTTATCATCGGCATCAAAATGCGATTTGCAACAAAACCCGGATAGTCATTCACTTCGGTGGGTGTTTTCCCCAGTTTTTCTGATAGTGACATGATGGTATCGGTGGTCTCATCGGTTGTGCTATACCCTCTGATAATCTCTACTAATTGCATAATAGGCACAGGATTCATAAAATGCATGCCAATCACTTTTTCTGGTCTTTTAGTCACCGCAGCAATTTGGGTAATGGAGATGGACGACGTATTTGTCGCTAAGATGGTATCCGTATCACAAGCGGCATCCAATTGCCTGAAAATATCAAGTTTTAGATCGAGGTTTTCTGTGGCAGCTTCTACCACTAAATCGGCTCCTTTTGTACCGTCTTCAAGCGATGTAAAGGTTTTGATACGCGCAAGGGTTTCAGATTTGGCAGGCTCCTTTATCTTTTCTTTGGCTACCATTCGATCAAGATTTTTAGTAATAGTCGCAATTCCCCTGTCCAATGATGCTTTGGATATATCAATAAGATTAACCATGAATCCACTTTGTGCGAACACGTGTGCGATGCCATTTCCCATGGTTCCAGCACCAATAACAGCTATATTTTGCATAGATATTTTTTTAATGCCATTCCAAAAACAAGGGAACTACCTCATCCTTAGGAAATCAAAAATGACATATTTAGTTTTCGAAAGAATCAATAATTTTTAAAGCCACTCTCAATGCCTCAGTTCCTTGTTTTAAGGTAACTATGGGTGTTGTATCATTTTCAATCGCGTCGGCAAATGTTTCAAGTTCATCCTTTATGGCGTTATTGTTTTGTATTTCAGGGTTTTCGAAATAGATCTGCTTTTTCAAACCCTCGGCGTTTTGAAGAATCATATCAAAATCACCTGGTTGCTCAGGGGCATTCTTCATTTTTACCACCTCGACTTTTTTCTCTAGGAAATCTACAGCGATGTAGGCATCCTTTTGAAAGAAACGCGATTTGCGCATATTTTTTAATGAGATTCTGCTTGCGGTCAAATTCGCAACACAACCATTTTCAAATTCTATTCGGGCATTGGCGATATCCGGAGAATTGCTAATTACGGAGACACCACTCGCGTTGATTTGTTTGACATCTGAATCCATAACACTTAAAATAGCGTCGATGTCATGTATCATTAAATCCAGTACCACAGGAACATCTGTACCCCTCGGATTAAATTCTGCCAACCGATGTGTTTCTATGAACATCGGATTTTGAATTTTATCCTTAACGGCAATGAAAGCTGGGTTAAACCGCTCTACATGGCCTACCTGCCCTTTCACGCCGTACTCTTTTTCGAATGATAAAAGTGCTTCCGCTTCATCTAAAGTATTGGTTATAGGCTTCTCAATGAAAACATGCCGACCCTTTTCCATAGCCTTTTTAGCGCAATCATAATGAGAAAGCGTTGGGGTCACGATGTCTATCACGTCGACGGCATCGATTAAGGTATTGATATTGTCGAAATAGGTATATCCGAATTCATCAGCCACTTTTTTACCGTTGATGGAATCAGGATCGTAAAAACCGACTAACTTATATTTTTCAGATTCGTTGAGGAGCCGCAAGTGAATTTTCCCCAAATGACCCGCTCCTAAAACACCAACTTTGAGCATGAAATATCTTTTGTTCAAAAATAAGGAGATTTGTCCAATTAACTTCTTCATTCGACTGTAATAAGAATGTTCAATAAACCAGATTTTTTGCTTAAAATTGCTCACATCCAACACTTGAAAAATGAAAAAGCATATCGGATTAATACTATTGTTTTCTATGACTTTCGCGCATGCTCAAAACATCGAGCTGGTTCAAAAAGAAATCGACCAAAACATTTGGAAACCATTTAAAGCGGCCTTTGAGAGTTTGGATGCTGAAAAGCTGAATTCGTTGTATGCGGAAGAAGTTTTACGTGTAACGCCAAACGGAATCGATACCAAAAACAATTTCAAAAAAGCCAATATTAAACGGTTGACCGATCACGAGAAGAACAAAACGGATCTTCAATTGGATTTTTGGTTCGACAGCCGACATACAAATGAAACAACTTCTTATGAGGTTGGTTTTTATCGGATGAACCTGAGCAATACCGATCGTGTCACTAGCCTTTATGGGCAGTTTCATATTGTCTTGAAAAAGAGTTCTGGAAGATGGAAAATCATCCAAGATTGGGATACGGATTCAATTAATGGAAAGGATTTATCGAAGCAGGATTTTGAAAAGCAAAGACCTATTCAGTTCGATTGATCTGTTCGTAATGTTTTCAAATATGCCGAAAAGTAAAGTCAGAAATCACCAAACTTTTATAACTTCGTCCTTACCAAAACCAATGTATTGAAAGACACCTTAAAGCATAGCGGAATGCGTAATAAATTAGCCGATGTTTTAATCGGCAAAGGTATTACGAACAAGAAAGTATTGGATGCAATCCGTAATATTCCTAGGCATTTGTTCATGGATAGTAGTTTTGAAGGCCATGCTTATCAAGACAAGGCGTTCCCCATTGCGGCAGACCAAACAATTTCACAACCGTATACCGTAGCTTATCAAACTGAACTTTTGGAGGTGAAAGCGAACCAAAAAATATTGGAAATCGGTACTGGCAGTGGATATCAAACCGCTATTTTACTGAAGCTCAATGCAAAGGTGTTTACTATTGAACGTCAGTTGGAACTTTTCAAAAAGACGAATATATTCTTCAAAAAAATGGGCTATCGGCCCAAAAAAATGATTTTTGGGGATGGCTATAAAGGCATACCTGAAGAGGCACCATTCGATGGAATTGTCGTAACTGCGGGGGCTCCAGAAGTACCAAAGGCCTTGATGTCTCAGCTTAAGATCGGAGGTCGTTTGGTAATACCAGTAGGGACTGATGAGCAGATTATGACGCTTTTCATTAGGACATCCGCTACGGAATTTGAAAGAAAAGAATTGGGTTCTTTTCGATTTGTACCCTTGTTACAGAATAAAAACTAGGCTTTAATTATTGAAATTCTTTTTGATTCTATCCAAATCCTTCTTGTTGTCACGGTCTTTGATTGTTTCTCGTTTGTCGTAGAGCTTTTTTCCTTTTGCTAGTGCGATATTGAGTTTCGCTAGGCCTCGGTCATTTAAAAATAGCTTTAGGGGAATTATGGTAAGTCCTGAAGCCTTTACTTCTTTATACAGCTTCTTTAATTCTTTTTTGTTTAATAGTAACTTGCGTTCTGCCCTTGGCGTATGATTATAGTGCGAACCATGTGAGTATTCGTCAATATGCATATTGATAATGAATAATTCTTCGTTGTCATTGAATTCACAAAAACTTTCGGAAATGGAAGCCTTTCCTTCGCGAATAGACTTTATTTCGGTTCCACCTAAAACGATGCCGGCAGTATAAGTGTCCATCAACTCATATTCAAAGCGGGCGCGTTTGTTCTTTATATTGATGTTTTGCTGAACCATAACACAAAAATAGTTACATTTTTAAGGAAAACCCCAGGTATTGAATAATAAGGTCTTCCTTTCTGTAAAGAATGACCCATTTTTGCGAACAGTTTATAAAACAATAAGATGAATAAGATTTATAGTGCTCTTTTATTATTGATGGCTTTTGCTTGTAAGGGGGAAGTCGAGAAGACAATTACCGCCCAAGAAATAGTAGACAAAAGTATCGAAGTCAGTGGTGGAAGACTATTTCAAAATAGTTTAGTTGCTTTTGATTTTAGGGATAGGCATTATATCTCCGAAATGAAAGGGAAGAAAAAGACATTGACCCGTATTTTAAATAATGATACCATTCATTTGAAGGATGTTAGAACTAATCGGGGTTTGCAACGTTTTAGGAATGATACCTTGGTCATACTTAGTGATTCATTGGCTAATGTATATGCAAACTCAGTGAATTCAGTACATTATTTTTCGAAACTCCCTTATGGGCTGAACGAGCCTGCGGTACAAAAAGAGCTTATAGGAGAAATAGTGATAAACGGCCAACAGTATTACAAAGTAAAGGTCACTTTTGATCGAAAGGGTGGTGGAGATGACTTTGATGACACCTACATCTATTGGATAAACCAGAAAACCTTTAAGCCCGATTTTTTAGGCTATAGTTTTCATGTTAACGGAGGAGGCACAAGGTTTCGAGTGGCCTTTAACGAGAGAATAATCAACGGAATTCGTTTTGTTGATTATGAGAATTTAAAACCGAAAAAGACATCGGCTACTATTTTCGATGCAGATAGTCTTTATTTAAACGGGGAATTGGAGTTGCTCTCCAAAATAGAGCTGAAAAACATAATCGTTAATCGGGACAGTTACAATTAATGTGTATACGTTGAGAGGTAGCCTTACCGTTTACGATTTGTACGATAAACAAACTTCCATTATCGTTATCGTCCATACTAGGGTATTTTTCTTCTCCTAGCATTTTATTAACAAATTCAGGTGTAGTGTTACTATGACCAACAACAAGAACATTTTTGTTCGAATTTTCGGTTTTAAACTGCGCTATATCAATAATTCGTGGATCATAATATTGCACATCGATATTTCTATTAACTGAGATAGGTGCTGCAGTCATTGCGGTTCGCTGATAATCGGTACTATAAATTGCGTCAAGTTCAACATCCTTTAAAATTTCGTCCCAGTGCATAGCTCGTCCAAGGCCATCTTGGCTCAATTCGGGGTCTGAATTTTCAGGATTTGAGCGGTCTTTCTCAGCATGTCGAATAAAATAAAAAGTTGAGAGACCCATTTCCATAGCTTCATCGACCATTTCTTTTCGGTCATCCTTACAACTGATAATGCCGAAAAGAAGAACGAAAACCAATACTGTTTTTAAATGTGTCATAGTTGGTTGATAGGGTATTTGAAAACTTTTCTTTTGATTTAACTAAAATAAGCGAAAAAAAGTATGTAAAACTGGTAGTTTTTTGTTTTTTTGCATATGATTGCGAGAACAATTCTAATTTCTTTCTTACTACAGTGCTATGGGGCTATTGCTCAAGAGGTTTCACTTCCAGCCGACCTTAGGCAACATGCATTGACACAGTACAATGCAAGCCTTTTTAACCCTACTTTTTCATTGGATCGAAACAATCCGCAGTCTGTTTCATTTTGGACACGTTGGCAATGGCAACAGATTGATGGGGATCCTACCACTCTTTTTTTAAACTATTCTCGTAGAATAGATGAAAAATCAGGTTTTGGGCTTGGTTTTTTTCAACACAATACCGGTATCTTTTTTAATACGGGTGGCGTGGTCAATTATGCCTATGAGGTCAAACTTAATCCGATAATCAAACTGTCAATAGGCGCGAACCTCTTTGGTTTTCAGCAACAATTAGCCGACACTCGTTTTATACCAGACCCTGATGTAGCACCCTTTCCAGTGGATGTGAGTGACGATTTCATTCTTCAGTTTGCCCCGGGCTTCAATTTGTCAGTCGAGAATTTTTCTTTGAGCATGGCCTCTGAAAACCTGTTCGATTATAATGTCAGTGACAAGGCCTCTAATACGGAAACCTCCGATAAGATCTTTATGGGAATGGCGTCTTATGATTTTCCTATAATGGCATCTGATTCTACGGCATTTTTGCGACCCTCAATCTATTTGAGGACCATACCGGAACAAGAAAATCAAATTGGTCTGAACACTTTGTTTAGCACCCAAAAGTATTGGGCACAGGCAGGGTATAATAATTTTTATGGAATTTCGGTCGGGGCTGGAGGAACTGTTTTTAATAAATTGTCATTGGGTGCCTTGGTGGAATTTGGAACAAATGCCTCCTTGAATTCTAAGGATGCATCATTTGAAATCATTGCCTCCTACTTTTTAGGGAATCCTCAGAACCGTCGAAAACCCGTAGTCAATGTTTTTGATGCCTTAGAGGAAGATGTGGTGCTTTTGGATGAAGAAGAGAAGACGGCCAAAATGCAGGAAGAATTGGAGAACACCCAGAGAATAGCCGCCGAACAAAAAACGGAAGCGGAGGAAACATCCCCTGTAATAGAAGAACCTCAAATCGATAAAAAAGAAGCTAAAAAACTTGCTGCTGAAGAACGGGCGCTATCCAAAGAGCGCAGAAGAGATTCGCTTGATCAGGTTAAAAAGGACAAGGAAGCGCTGGCTCTGGCAGAAAAAGCGGAAGAGCGAAGGGCTAAGGAAGAAGCAAAAATAGCAGCGGCTGCTGAAAAAAAGAAAAAAGAAGCGGAAGCCGTTGCAGCTACTGAAGAAGCAATGAGAATTGCTGCTTTGAACGAACAGGAAAAAGTACAAGAGGCTGCTGAAGAATTCAAGAAAGCCGAAGCTCTGGCAGAAGCTGAAAGAGAGAGGGTTCAAAAACAGAAAGTTTCTCTTATGCAGGTCAAGAAAAGGAAGGTTATTGCTGCAGCCGATAGTACAAAGGGCATGAGAAAAGCTGATTCCATTAAGGTTGCGAGGGCTGCCGAGGCCTTGGCAGCGGCCGAAAAGTTGAACATACAAAAACTACAAGACTCGATCGACAAAGTGAAAGAAGAACAGAAAGTTCAGAAGGCTGTAGAAGGGACAAAAGAAGAGGTTAAGCCACAGGCTGGAGAGAAATACGAGGAAGTTATTATGGAAGACGGTTTAGATCCCGGCTTTTATTTAATAGCTAATGTCTTTGGCACAAAAAAGTATTTTGATGCTTTTATGCAAGA
>JARFRH010000063.1 GCA_029287355.1 Maribacter sp.
TGGGCTCGGAGATGTGTATAAGAGACAGGGTTTAACGCCTCCAATTTTTGAATATGACCACAATGAAGGTGACAAATCAATTACCGGTGGATATGTATATCGAGGGGTTTCCCTCAATTCAATGCAAGGACGCTATGTATACGGTGATTTTCTTTCAGGAAGAATTTGGGCATTGAACGCGGATTCGGGAGCTAGTTTGAACAATGGACTTTTAATCGAATCAGGGCTTAACCTTTCTTCCTTCGGCACGGATGCCAATAATGAATTATACCTTTGTTCTTTTGATGGAAAAATCTACAAGTTTGTAGAAAATTAGGTCAACGGTTTGAGGTACTTCTGGTCAACGTAAAAAGTCGCAAAAGGAAGCAGAGAGGCGAGTACCAAAATAACACCTCTTTTAAAAGACCATTTTTGTCGAAACCAAAAAAGCACTGCTAAAATGATATAGGCAATAAAGAGTGCACCATGTGCATAGCCAACATATTTATTTGGCATAGGCAAGTCTGCCATATATTTTAAGGGCATCGTCACGACGAATAAAGCCAAGTATGATATGCCTTCTAAAATTGACGTTGTTCTAAATAGTGTGAGCATAATGCCGCTTAGCTGAATAGGATTAAAATAATGACCGGGAAAATCAAACCTATCAGGGCGAGTTTCCAACCTCTTCTTTTAAATGTATTTTTCCCTTTGGTAATGATGAACATACCGGTGAAGGCTATGATAAGCATCCCTATTCCAAAAATATCGGAATACCAAATCCAGAATTTATTCGTGGTTTTATGCAAAAACATGGTTTGACCTAAAAAAGGGGTCTTACGCTTGTATTCAACTATACCCTTACCAGTACTTATGTCAGCATCCAAAACAACATTGTCTTCATAGAAAACACGGAGTTCGTTATCACGAATGCGATGACTGTCATATTCAGCATCCAATTCCCATTGTGAAGAAATACCCTTGATGAATTTTTCAGAATCAATAGCATTTTTGTCAGTTGGCAGTTCTAATTGTACCTCCTTGGTTTCATAAGTGTAGTCCATGGGGTACCAGTCTTGGCGATGATTCAAAATTATGCCTGAAAAAGAAAAAGCGATAATTAGGCCAATATAAAAGTAGGCCACGTCTCTGTGAACATTTCTATTTTCCCACTTCATCTTATAAATGTATTACTTCGTCATAGGCATCCGCTACTGCTTCCATAACCGCTTCACTCATAGTAGGGTGGGGGTGAACTGCTTTTAAGACTTCATGACCTGTTGTTTCCAATTTACGTCCAAGTACGGCTTCGGCAATCATATCGGTCACGCCAGCTCCAATCATATGACAACCTAACCATTCTCCATATTTGGCGTCAAATATAACTTTTACAAAACCCTCAGAGGCACCAGAAGCTTTCGCCTTTCCACTTGCGGAAAAAGGGAACTTACCCACTTTGATATCCAAGCCTTTTTCTTTGGCTTGTTTTTCAGTAAGCCCTACAGATGCAATTTCAGGTGAGCAATAGGTGCAACCAGGTATATTTCCATAATCCAATGCCTCAACATGCATTCCTGCAATTTTCTCCACACAGAGAATACCTTCCGCGGAAGCGACATGTGCCAAGGCTTGCCCTGGCGTTACATCACCGATCGCGTAATATCCAGGAATATTAGTTTGATAGTAGTCGTTCACTAAAATTTTATCCCGATCGGTAGCAATACCTACATCTTCTAAACCGATATTTTCAATATTGGTCTTAATGCCGACAGCAGAGAGAACGATATCGGCTTCTAGAACCTCTTCCCCTTTTGAAGTTTTTACGGTAGCTTTTACACCTTCACCAGAAGTATCTACTCCCGTTACTTCAGCTGAAGTCATTATTTTAATTCCTGTCTTTTTAAAGCTTCTTTCCAATTGTTTTGAAACATCCTCATCTTCTACCGGAACAATTCTATCTAAAAACTCAACGACGGTTACCTCGGTACCCATCGAATTATAGAAATACGCGAATTCGATGCCTATCGCTCCACTTCCAACAACAATCATCTTCTTAGGTTGCTTTTCCAAAGTCATGGCCTCACGATATCCAATGATTTTTTTTCCGTCTTGTGGCAGACTGGGTAATTCACGACTTCGTGCACCAGTGGCTACGATGATGTTAGCGGCACTATACTCCGTTTCCTTTCCATCCTCTCCTTTTACGGAGATCTTCTTGCCTGATTTCAGCGTGCCAAAACCATTGATGACCTCGATTTTGTTTTTCTTCATTAAGAATTGAACACCTTTGCTCATACCATCCGCAACACCTCGACTGCGTTTTACCACAGCATTAAAGTCCTTATCTACGCCATCCGCTTTTAAACCATAATCTCCTGCATGCTGTAAATATTCAAATACTTGAGCTGATTTTAGCAGCGCTTTGGTGGGAATACAACCCCAATTCAAACATACGCCGCCAAGGCTTTCCTTTTCTATAATAGCTGTTTTTAAGCCTAATTGCGAAGCCCTAATGGCGGTTACATAACCCCCCGGGCCACTACCCAAAACAATAATATCGAAATTGCTCATAATCTTATATTTTAGCTGTTCGGCTCAAAGTGGTATCCAAGAGCGAGTGCAAAAGTACGGAATTCAAGCGCCAAAAAGCAAGCGCCAAAATTCAAAAAGATGTAATATTTAAATTTGTTTTGAAGATAACAAATGCGTCTGAACCTAATCGCAAAGTACACAAGGGAAAACCCTCACCTACCTAAAGAAAAAATCCACAATCAAAAGAAATTCTCTTGAATGTGGACTCTCGGTATTTAGTTAAAATCTACTGGGAACTTTTACTACATCGAACACACTACTTCCGAGCAGGAATAAACTTTAATGCGGCCCCGTTGATACAGTGCCTTTCACCCGTTGGCTGAGGACCGTCTTCAAAGACGTGGCCTAAATGTCCCCCACAGTTGGCACAATGTTCTTCTGTACGTTTGTAGCCAATTTTATAATCCACATCATAGGCAACATTACCTTTGATTTCCTCGTAGAAACTCGGCCAACCCGTTCCGGAATCAAATTTGGTTTCACTTTTGAAAAGCTCCGTGTCACAACCTGCGCACACATAAACGCCTGCGACTTTGTTATCCAATAATTCGCTCGTAAACGGATTCTCCGTGGCTGCTTTCCTAAGGACATAGAATTGCATATCGGTCAGTTCTTTTTTCCATTCAGTATCTGTTTTGGTGACCGCAAAATCTTTTTTGGATTTTTCTTGAATGACTTGGCCCGTTTCCTTCTCTTGCGAGTTGCCCTTGCATGCCAATACAAGAAAGCAAAGGGCTATTGTGATATTTCGTAGCATAGCTTTTTTTTTAGTTCATTTCCATCAACCCTTCCTTCGGTAGACTTTGATGGAAATCCGATTCTTAATAGTTGTATTTCTTAGACGTATCCAACCAACGATACTTTCAAAGTTACGAATAAGTCCTAAAGATTTTAAATAAAGAAGACCCTAGTTCCAATTGGAATTTGGGTCTTTTATTAAATTGTTTTACAGCTTAAATCTTGATTCTAGGAACATCTTTTTCCGCTACGCCCAAAGATTGCATAACTTCATTGATATTAGATCTATCAAGGCTTGACTTACCAGATAACGACTCCGCCGGTAAAATGGCAACACGAAATACTTGATTGTCGGTATCACCTGCCGGAAGGGTCGTTAAGTCGAAATCAGCCTCCAAGAACATGGTTACGTCGAAAAAGGTATAATCAAAATTGTATTGTAATAATCCCTGGTCCAAAATTCGGGTTTGCGGCATGAGCCTCCAAATATCTACCAAGTCGCCATTGCCATCTTCGGTTTGGCTCCAAAGCAAATATACCAAGACCACATCTGTTTCAAATACTTCAATGGTATTCGGAAATTCATAGTCTATGATGTAATCCATATCTGCCCTGAATGTGCCTTCAATGTCAATGACGGTACCGAGAATATTGACTCCATCTTGGCCATCCAGACCATCGCGACCGTCAAATCCGTCAAAGCCCGGAGGGCCGATCGGTCCTTCACAGGAGATTAAGAAAAGGGTCAAAAAAGCTGCGAATACTAAACTGAATTTTTTCATAATATATATTTAAATGATTTGTTTGATTTTTCTCTTTTTAGTGATATGTTTCAAAAAGCGTTCCATTTTTTATCGATGCTATTAAAGTAAGCAACGGATTTTCCTTATATTTCGTATGAGTTCGTTAGTTTTGCTCCCTAATTATCAACCATATGACCAAAGTAGTTGCACATAGTTTATTTACGGATTTCGATATCGATTTATTTAAATCTGGAAAACATTTTCGACTATATGACAAGCTAGGCTC
>JARFRH010000113.1 GCA_029287355.1 Maribacter sp.
CTATTGCCCCTGAATTTTCAACAGAGAATTTTCGCCGAAGAATAAAATAGGTATAGATCGGAACGAAAAGGGCAAGAAAAATACCAAACAATAGAGACCAAAGAATCTCCATATCCAAGTCACTATGTGAGAGCTCCAATCCTCCTTTAAATCCAATCGAGAACATCAAATACAGCGATATGAATTTTGCCGAATTTGGTGGAATCTCAAGATCGCTTTTTAGTTGAACGGCTATAATACCAAGAAAGAAAAAAAGTAGGGCGGGGTTGGTTAGGTTGTCAACTAAAAGGTGTAAATCCATTAAGGGGTAAGGCTTGGTATTATTGGTTTTGTTTTCGCTTGGTCATTTTTATTACAATATCGCTATCGATAGAAATCTCGTAGTTCTCTTTGTGAGCTTGAACTACTATAGGTTTCACGATTTCTTTAGACTTTTTCAATTCGAAAATAGGTTGTTCGGATTCATGTATATTTTCTTCATATCCTGTCTTAAGATTCAGAGATTGCACAGTATGAAACTTTATCTTGTCATTGATAATTGATAACAAAACATCCGTAGCCTCTGTCGTGGTGAAAATTCCATCAATTAGTTTGATGTGTTCGACAGCATTTTCCATTTTGGAACAATGTGAATTATAATTATCCGCTACCCATTGTTTTTACCAATAGAATGCATGAAAGTATTCCTGAAACTACAAGAAGGCGATCCATAAACAAACCGTTGTTCAGGTATGAAATCAACAATAGGGCTGAGATACTGGTTAGCCCAAGTGCTAATGTGAGATTTGATTTTCTGTGTACCATTGATTGTTTATTTGATTTTAACCCTTGTGAGAATGCGGCTATAGTTTGAATTACTTTACTCATTGATTGAAATATTTAATATTCCATCTATTTTTATAGTAATTCCTTTTGTTCTTGCCTCGGCAAAAAATTCTTTGGCTACCGCTTTTTCATGTTCAAGTTCGGTGATACGCTCATCAGGATATTTAGTGTTGGCCTTAATAGAGCCTTCAGAGAGCGATAAGCGCTGTAGCTTGTGAAAGTTGATTTTTTCGTTGAGTAGTGATATGACTACATCCGATGCTTCCGAGACCGTGAACACACCGTCTACCAATTGAATTTTTTGAGTAGTGGTCGCCCCTACATTTTGAACTGCTGCTTTCATAGATCGTTTTTTAAATGAAACATTAAATCTGTTGCAAAGATTACAGGAATTATTCATTAAATTTTATTTATATTTATTATATTAAATATTAATATTTTTTATGAACTATACCTTGCACCAACTACAGGTGTTTCTTAAAGTATCTGAAAAACAGAGTATTACAAAGGCGGCAGAAGAACTTTTTTTGACCCAACCCGCAGTCTCAATACAGTTAAAAAATTTTCAAAATCAGTTTTCAATTCCCCTCACGGAGGTCGTTGGAAGAAAACTTTATGTTACTGATTTTGGAAAAGAGATTGCAAATGCAGCCCAGAACATTTTGAATGAAGTACATGCTATTAATTATAAGTCATTGTACTATGAAGGCAGCCTGGCAGGTAGATTAAAGATTTCAATAGTGTCTACGGCCAAGTATGTAATGCCCTTTTTTTTAGCAGATTTTATTCGTGATAACAAAGGTGTAGAACTTTCTATGGATGTCACCAATAAAGCAAAGGTAATTCAGGCCTTAGAGGCCAATGAAGTTGATTTTGCAATGGTTTCCGTTCTTCCCAAACAATTAAAAGTACAAAGAGTGGAGTTAATGGAGAACAAACTTTACCTCGTGGGTGGAACTAAGCAAGAGGTTGGAAGTAGCAGAAGTATTCAAAAGTTTTTTGAAAAACTGCCTCTAATATATAGAGAGGAGGGTTCAGCAACAAGAATGGCTATGGAGGGTTATATAAGACGCAATAAGTTGCCTTCGCCAAAGAAGATAGAATTGACCTCCAATGAGGCAGTTAAACAAGCTGTAATTTCGGGCCTTGGTTATTCAGTCATGCCATTGATTGGGATTAAAAATGAATTACTGAACAAAGACTTGCAGATAATTCACATAAAGGGCCTACCGATAAGTACGACTTGGAATTTGATTTGGTTAAAGGAGAAAAGGCTTTCACCAGCGGCTCAAGCTTTTTTAGTGTATTTACAAGAAAAAAAGGAGGAGATTATTAAGGATAGCTTCGGTTGGTTCGAAGATTACTGACTCAATCGATTCAAAGCCCATTGAGTCATGGCTAATTTGAATCGATTTTTATGTTTTTCGCATACTCTTTTAGAATCCCGGAGAGTATTTTTTGTGCAGCGCGTTCAGCTTCTGCTTCAATGATTTTTCGGTCGGCCTCCAATTTTGCCTGCTGTAGAATAAACTCCATTCGCATCGCATCTTGCTCTGCTTGTAGTTTTCGTTCAATAGAATTTGCTAAACCTTTCGGCAATTGAATGCTTTTCATCAAAACAGTAATGAGTTCAATACCATCTGCTTGTTGGTAAGATTTTCTTCCATTTTAGCCTTGATTTCCTCTTCTATTTTGGCTCGCATACCAGAATGCATATCATTCGCATAAAACTTGGCGCATACGTCTGAAGAGGTAGATCTAAAAACACTCGTTATTATAGATTCATATCCTTGTCCTAAATTCTCCAATACAGAAGGAATCTTTTTTTTGTTCCAAACCTTATAGGATAGAAATTTCAGAATTTACGCTTAGTCCTTCTTTGCCGGGTATACTCAAGATGAGTTTTATATTATTGATTTGTGTCGATTCCTTTAATACTTTACTAATAAAAGGATTATAACTTATCGTGCCCTCCGTTATTACTTTATCTGAAAATTTGCCTAAATTTTGTTTCACACCTGCTTCTCCAGGCCTAATGATCGTACAGTTACTGCATAGCCCTTTTAAAGAGAGAATAAAAATAATATTTTTCATTTTTCCACATGTTATGGCGTCAATATTGTCATGGTCTATTCTATACTTTGGAAAAAAGTTTCGTCTATGGTTGGGTGTATTAAAGTCTTATTCTAGGTCCAAATCCTTCGGGCATGTTTTCTGCTCCGCCAAATCCGGCGTTTTTATAGCGCACAGGGCTAAAGATTTTTAATAATGAGTCTTCTTTCGGAAACTCAAGGCTATTCTTTGTTAACATATAGTCAAGTCGTTTTTGCGGTGCGAAAGATTGATGCTTTTCTAAGGCTTGTCTTGTTAAAGACAATGTACTTAGGTGTTTCGGTATATTTCTGATCGCCGAGGTCATCGGCACTACATTTTCTTCTTCATATATAACAGGTATATTCATTTTTGCCAAATCCGCAATGCCATGGTCTTTGGGTTTATTATAGTTCAACTCATCTTCATGTTCTAATTGAACATTGACTTCCATATTAAAGTCAACATAAGCGAGGTCAATTTGAAGGTTCTCGGTTGGCTGTCCGAAGACCAGTAGTGGCCAAAAAAATAGAATTGATATCTTTTTCATAGGGTTTAAATTTTAAGTGAATTTTCACATTTAGCTTTAGGAAAGATACAATCCATGAATCATATATTTTTATTTATATTAATTATGATTTGCATAATATATATTTATGTATAATTTTACTCATTTCTTTTTAAATGTGGGTTACGGTGGTGGTGATGCGGGACGATGAATATAATTCTAAAACTACCGAAAATCAGTTGCAGTGATTTTTGGTAAACTTATAAGTTGGCCTTATTCTATCGAAAACAATGGAGTTGAAAAATCATATGATTTTATTTGAAATCACAATGTATTTAAGAAGACTTAGTAGAGGGATGTTTAGCAGCAAATAAGTATAACTTGCACTGCTAAGAATAGGTATCGATATGTTTTAGGGTCGTGTTCAATTGGCCAGTATCAAAATATAATCTATCAGCGAGAACGCCAATTAAAGATTTGCGGTGATTATCCATAAAATAGTTTTGAGTTCTTTATCCATATGAACAATGGGCACAGAATATAATAGAGGTATGTTTCCGAGGAAGTGATCTTTGAGTTCTTTGTCGATAGTATTAAAGCGCAAGGCTTTGAACTTGCCGCTAATTAGGGTTTGCTTTTTAAGCCTTTGTTTTTCTGCCTAAAGCTTGTAAACTGTTTTATTGTTATGGCTGGGTGTAACAGTAATTTCTTCTCGACCAATGGGGCAACTATTTGAAGGGCTTATTCTTTATTTTCAGCAATTATGTCGGTGAGAATCATATGCGATTTTTAAAAACACTTGTCTTAGGGAACCTATTTACTAGCGATAAAGCAGATAAGACCAATGTTAGAGAATAAAATAAACACTAAACCTTTATTCGTGGGCAATTGTGTTTTACCCAACTGGGATTGTTAATTCACGCGCGTTTAGAGCTTGTGAAAGATTTGCTTTCACTTCAGGAAAAAACCGAAAGAAATTTTGACCGTCTTTCCGCTTTAAGACTGCAATTTCATTGCCGTTCTTCTCATTTTCGATTCGTAGAACTATTAATTTTTTACCAATTAGCGCCTTGAAATCGGCAATTGCCCCACGCTTTATGATGATATTTCTTCTAGGGAAATCTATTGCTACATAAGCTGATCCTGAAGGTTCGCCAAGTACTAATACATCACCTTCTGCGATATTGTCAATAGCTTGCCCTTGTAATAAATAAACACTGAATAAGAATGCCGTAAAAAGAATTGATTTTCTCATAACGATTTATATTAGAGTTTTGAATTTGATTTATGCTATCTATTGTGTTGATACTTCTATTTTTCCTAGCTGGGTCACAGGAATCAATTTGCCGCTTAAGGTAGGGAACAGGTCGAAAAAGTCACGCCCGTCTTCTCTTCGTAATGTAAGCGCATATCCCCCTTCAGCTCTTGTTTTTCTGCGGTCAACAATTAATTTGCTTCCATAAACATTGAAATAATTTCCCATTCCATCTAGATTATCAAGTCCTCCCATAACAATCATTTTTTCGCTCCTCGGAAAGCGCATTTGACTTTGAAGCGAAGTACTTGGGTCTTCAATAACCTGAAATTCATCTAAAGACAGTATAAACTGTTCTTGAGCTTGCCCAAGAAATGGGACTATTGCTAATAATGCAAAAAGCACATATCTCATAGCACTTCTATTAAGAATTATGTATTTTAATTCGCTTTAATTACTAAATTAATAATTTTTTTATTTTAAAAATGTGTTACGTTCGTTAAATATAAGTTAAACTATTAATAGATGATAGTAATACTATTATATTTGCGTTACTAAACAAAATTACAAATCATGGAGCAGTTGTTACAATCGGTTAAAATTGGTATTAACCAAAAGATATACGTGAAAGACCCGGAGTCATCCGATTTAGGAAAAAGAATTGTCGAACGTAGCATTTTGATGATTGATGAGATGGGTTTTGAGAGCTTTACGTTTAAAAAGCTTGGAACTAAGATAGGTTCCAATGAAAGTTCTATTTATCGGTATTTTGAAAATAAACACAAGCTATTGCTCTATTTAACTTCTTGGTATTGGGGGTGGTTGGAGTACCAATTGGTGTTTTCAACCAATAGTATAGCGAATCCAAAAACGAAACTTGAAAAAGCGATAGAGATAGTGACCAAAACTACGGTTGAAGATTCGGCTTTTTCTCATATTAACGAGGTTTTATTGAATAAAATCGTCATCAACGAATATTCAAAATCATATTTGACCAAAGAAGTGGATACGGAAAACAAGGAGGGTTATTTTGGAATTTATAAACGATTAGTCACTCGAATCAGCCAGATGATTAAATTGGTAGATGCCAAATATGGTTATCCTAGCAGTTTGGCAAGTACTATTTTAGAAGGCTCCTTGCACCAACACTTTTTAAAAGACCACTTTAGTTCATTAACCGATTGTCATGAAGATGATGATCCGACCAAATATTTTCTTCATTTGGTATTCACATCACTCAAATCATAAAAAAGCATGACTAAAAATATTCTGACCGCTTGGCAGCGGCTTATGGGATTGCTACGTCTTGACAAAAGGGATGTCTTTCAAGTCTTTTACTATGCCATTTTTGCAGGGGTCGTAAATTTATCGCTACCTCTGGGCATACAGGCTATCATCAATCTCATACAAGGGGCTCAAATAAGTACATCTTGGATTGTGCTTGTTGTTTTGGTAACATTGGGCGTAGCATTCGGTGGCATCTTACAATTGATGCAAATTCGAATCATTGAAAATCTGCAACAAAAGATTTTTACACGCGCTTCTTTTGAGTTTGCCTATCGGTTTCCCAAAATAAAGATGAGTCAGTTGGTAAATTATTACCCCCCTGAGCTTGCCAATCGTTTTTTCGATACATTGACCGTACAGAAAGGATTATCGAAAATATTGATTGATTTTCCTGCCGCTCTTTTGCAAATTATTTTCGGACTACTCTTACTTTCTTTTTACCATCCTTTCTTCATCATCTACGGGATACTCCTTTTGATGCTGATTTATGTTGTATTCAAGTTTACCGCACAAAAAGGACTTGATACGAGCCTTGATGAGTCAAAGAGCAAATATAAGGTGGCCCATTGGTTGCAGGAGGTGGCACGTTCCATTATAAGTTTCAAACTATCTGGTAAAACTACCCATGCACTTGATAAGAATGACGAGCTCGTTACTGAGTATCTTGAAGCGCGCGAAAGCCATTTTAAAATTCTAGTGCTTCAGTTCATTCAAATGATCGGGTTCAAGGTTTTGGTTACGGCGGGATTACTTTTGATAGGTGGACTTCTGGTCTTGAACCAAGAAATGAATATAGGTCAGTTCGTAGCGGCAGAAATCATTATTCTTTTGGTGATCAGCTCGGTTGAAAAATTAATTACAGGGCTTGAGACTTTCTATGACCTGTTAACTTCTCTGGAGAAGTTGGGTCAGGTAGTTGATAAAGGCCTCGAGCAACAAGAGGGTGAAAAACCTTTTACTGAGAACCAGGGCTTCAACATCCAATTGGATGGTGTATCGTACAATGTACCTGATAGGGAAAAGAAAATCATTGATAATGTTAGTTTAACGATCAGTCCGACTTGTAGTATTCTTTTAAGCGGTGCCAGTGGCTCAGGTAAATCAACTTTGCTAAGAATTCTCGCAGGAATTTTAGAACCTGATTCAGGAGGTGTATTTATAAACGATGCTTCCTTGAAAGGCGTGAATTTGAATTATTATCGATCTCATATTGGTCAGTCCTTACCCGAAGAATCACCTTTTGAAGGCACGATTCTAAATAACATCACTTTTGGGGACAAGTCCATTCCACAAGAACAGATTTACTGGGCCTTAGAAAAAGTGGGCCTAACGCAGTTCGTGAAGGAACAACCTCAAGGGTTGCAAACTGTGCTTTATCCAGAAGGCAAACAAATTCCTTCAACGGTTGCCAAGAAAATAGTTTTAGCCCGCAGTATCGTCCGAAAACCAAAACTTCTGATTTTAAAAGACCCGTTGGATCAGTTTAAGGAAGAAGAGGCAAAGGAGATTATGAGTTTTTTAAGTGACCCTTCTAATGGTTGGGCATTGTTGGTAGTCAGTGCCAATCTAAAATGGGCCGATAAGTGTTCGCGAATCATTACCATGGAAAATGGTCGAATCATTAACGAGAAATAATTGAACCATGCTGAATATTTCACATAATCAATTGAACAAAAAGGTGAGTTTAGATCGTTTCGAATCCGCTCAAAAGGTATTTCATGAGCGCGATTACAAGCATTTCAATCGCTTTTTATTGGCATTTGCTATTGTTGGCTTTTTGATTCTTTTTCTTCCATGGACACAGAATATTAATGGTAAAGGCTATTTGACAACTTTAAAACCTGACCAGCGCCCGCAAACGTTACAATCGCCAATTCCCGGTCGTATCGAGAAATGGTACGTTCAAGAAGGGGATTATGTCAAGAAAGGGGACACCATTCTATTTATTTCTGAAGTAAAGAATGAATATTTTGACCCGAACTTGGTTCAGCGTACCGGTCAACAAATCAGGGCAAAATCGGCATCTGTCACTTCCTATGAAGGAAAAGTGAAAGCATTGCAGAACCAAATGGCAGCCCTATCGAACGAGCGTAGATTGAAACTGGAGCAGGCGAGAAACAAATTGTTGCAGTCCAAGTTGAAAGTACAGAGTGATAGTATTGATTTCGAGGCTGCAAAAACCAATATCAGTATTGCTGAAAGACAATATGATCGTGTGGTTCAGTTGAAATCGGAGGGGTTAAAGGCGGTTACCGATGTTGAAGAAAAACGACTAAAACTTCAAGAAACACAGGCGAAGCTGCTTTCACAGGAAAACAAGCTGCTTGCGGCCAAAAACGAGGTAATCAACGCGCGGGTCGAAATTAATCGCGTACAGAACGAGTATACAAATAAAATTTCTAAGGCGGAGAGCGACATGTATACCGCACAATCAGGTCAATTTGATTCTGAAGCGCAGGTGACCAAATTGGAAAATGAGTTTACGAATTATTCAATGCGCAATGATATGTATTACATACGCGCACCTCAAAATGGATTTATTAATAAGGCTATTCAGGGTGGTATTGGCCAAACATTCAAAGAAGGGGAAGCACTTTTGGGGATTATGCCTGCAGATATCGAAATGGCTGTCGAGACTTTTGTGGAGCCTTTGGATTTACCCTTGATTCATAAAGGGGAAAAAGTGCGCATTCAGTTTGACGGATGGCCCGCCATAGTTTTCAGCGGTTGGCCTAATGTTTCTTATGGTACATATGGCGGAGAGGTTGTGGCGGTCGAAACCTTCATCAGTGATAATGGTAAATATCGGGTGTTACTTGCTCCGGACCCCGATGATCATGAATGGCCTGAAGATATTCGCGTTGGATCTGGAGCGAATACCATTGCATTGTTAGAGGATGTGCCGATTTGGTATGAACTATGGCGGCAATTGAATGGTTTTCCGCCAAATTATTATCAGCCCGAGGGTGCTCAAGCAAAACCAGTAAAAAAATAAAATGCAGAAGTACGTTATTATTGTATTGATGTTGTTCACCTACACCATGACGGGTCAGGTCCAAGATTCTGTTGTACTCAGATTTAATGAGTATTTAGGATATGTAAAAAAGTACCACCCTATCGCAAAGCAAGCTGAATTGGCTTTAGGTATAGGTCAGGCCAATTTGATGAAAGCTCGTGGTGGATTCGATCCGAAAATCGAAGTAGACTATGACCGAAAGAAGTTCAAAGGTAGCGAGTACTATAATCGATTGAACGCTGCTTTCAAAATCCCGACTTGGTATGGTATTGAATTGAAAGGGACGTTCGAGCAGAATGATGGCGATTTTTTGAATCCAGCTGAGTCTGTTCCTTCCGAGGGTTTATATAGCGCCGGAGTATCCATGTCATTGGGTCAAGGCCTTTGGGTGAATGACCGTATGGCGACATTAAAACAGGCAAAATATTTTAAGGAGCGAACTAAGGCTGACCGTGATCTCTTGGTCAACCAAATCCTTTATGATGCTGCCTTGTCTTATTTTAACTGGTTACAGGCATTCAATGAAGCTGCCACCTTTCAAAACTTCTTGACCAATGCCGATATTCGTTTTAAGGGAATCAAAAAGAGAGCGGAATCAGGTGATATCGCAACCATCGATACCGTGGAAGCGAAAATCGCCATGCAGAGCAGAGCCTTAAGTTTGGAGCAGGCAAAAGTGAAGTTGATGAAGCGCTCATTGGAGCTTTCCAATTTTCTATGGATGAACGATAATATTCCTGTGGAGTTACAACCGAATGTAATTCCGGATGTGGATATCGATGGAGAAATAGATACGACTTTGGAAATCTCAGGAAGGCCTTTGGACAGTTTTACTATTGAAAATCATCCAAAGCTAGTATCCCTGGGTTATAAAATCGATGGGCTACGCGTCGAGAAAAACTTGAAGGCTAACAAGCTATTGCCTACAATAGATTTGGAGTATAATTTCTTGACGGAAACACCTGAATTAATCAATTCATTGCAAACTGAAGCATATAAAGGAGGTCTCACCTTCAGATTACCGCTGTTCCTACGCAAGGAAAGAGGTGATTTGAAACTGGCTAAATTCAAACTAAGAGATGCACAATTTGACTTGGACAATGCCGAAATAGAACTTAAGAACAAAATTATAGCCCTTTATCGAGAGTTGGAATCGTTTAAAACACAGAATGTTTTGATTGATGATATCGTAGGCAATTACACCACTTTGTTAAATGCGGAAGAGCGTAAATTCAGTTTTGGCGAAAGTTCATTGTTTTTGATCAATTCACGTGAAAGCAAACTCATAGATGCCGAGTTGAAACAAATCGAAGTGCAGAATAAGTTCTATACCGCTAAGGCAAAATTATTTAATAGCTTGGCGGTCAATCCTGTGGCCTTGTAAGCTTTTTTAACAAATCGCTACTAACATGACTTATCTCAGATATTGCCGAGATAAAGTAATTTAATTTTACGGGGTATTATAAGCGATGAAAATGATGCAGCATAACACCATAGAAAAAACAACAAAACGGCTTATCAAAGAAAGCTTGCCGAAATCAATATCATATTCAGAGTACAGAAGTTTAGTAGCTCAATTGGCTATAGTAGGAAAATCAACTGGCCCAGAACAAACCGATGCGTTGGCTAACTATACCCAATTGAACGATCGCCGAATGAAACGGTGGGATAGGACCTTAAAGTTTAACGCAGAAGCTCTTGACCAAATTTCAAAAGTAAATCGCAAGATTACGTGGCTGGTACTTACCGAAAGTTGGTGTGGAGATGCGGCACCAGCACTGCCCGTTATGCATAAAATATCGGAACTCAATGCCAGCATAGATTTGAAAGTGATTTTGAGAGATGAACACCATGATTTAATGCAGCGTTTTTTGACCAGCGGAGGTATGTCGATTCCGAAACTTATTCTTTGGGATGAAGAAAAACAAGAAGTGCGTGGTGATTGGGGTCCCAGTCCCAAGCCGGTGGCAAAACTAGTTGCGGACCATAAGGCGAAACACGGTAAACTTCTTCCTGAAATTAAAGAAGAAATTCAGCTTTGGTATAACAAGGACAAAGGGCAAACTATTCTTAAGGAATTAACGAGCCTTCTGCTGAAATAAGTAAGTAATCGTACCTTTTTGAGAGGGTTTATCCGAAGTATTGAACTTGGCTTTTAAAGCATAGGAAATAGCATTGTCAACTAGACAGCCGTTTGAAGTACCGGAACTTTTTTCATTGAAATCAGCTGCTACTACATTACCATTACTGTCCACTTGTATATTGACGACGACTTTACCACCTTCGATACAGGTATATATTGGTGGAGGAAGTTTATAGTTGGTTCTGTCTACCAAAGAATAGGAAACAGAAGTTCGGCGTGCAGCGAGATTATTGGTGAATTCTGTTTTCTGAGCTTCCTTTTCGCCGAGTAGTTTTTTCTTCTCCTCACGTTGTTTAGCCAGCTCTTTTACCTTCGCGACATATTCAGAATCGGAAATTAAATCTGAGGGGTCTCCAGATTCACCCGCCTCAGCTCTTTCGGCCATTAATTCTTCTAATGTTTTTAGAGGTTCAGGGTCGCCGTAACTTGGCTTTGCGGTTTCATTATAGGCCATATGGCTTTTAATGGGGTCAACTTCTTGCATCTGCTCCAAAAGTTCCTTCTCCTTTAAAAGTTCTTCGATATCCTCTTCGGCGAGCATCATTTCAACAATGTACTCGTCCTCCACATCTCCCTGGTGACCTAAATGTATGTTGTAGAGTCCCAACACCATAATGGACATGGAAAAGAGTGTAATTAGAAGCGATAATTGCTTGCGATTCAGATGCATAGTTCTAAAACTCCAATATCTATAAAAAATTTAAATTTTTCGTTGAACGGAAAGTTAAATGACTGAATTATTGAGAATCTTTCAATTTTCCGAGCAAATTCTGTTCAAAATCCTTAGGGGCAAGGGCTTTATCTACGTTGTAATCCCCTATTTTGGTTCTTCGCAAGGCCGATAAATGTGCCCCAGATTGTAGCGCTTTTCCAAAATCATGTGCTAAAGAACGAATATAAGTGCCCTTACTGCAGGTCACGCGAAACTTTAATTCCGGTAATTTGACTTCGGTAATCTCAAAATCCAAGATGGTTATGCTCCTCTTTTTAATCTCAACTTCTATGCCATCTCGTGCATATTCATAAAGCCGCTTGCCATCTTTTTTCAAAGCTGAGAATACGGGGGGAACCTGGTCAATAGTACCAATAAACTTTTTCGTCGCTTCCCGAATGCTATCTTCACTGATATGGTCGGTAGGAAAGACCTCGTCAACTGCAGTTTCCAGATCATAGGAGGGCGTTGTTGAACCTAAAGTAATAGTGCCGGTATATTCTTTGATTTGACCTTGAAGTTCATCGATCGTCTTGGTGAATTTTCCTGTACAGATGAGTAAGAGGCCTGTTGCTAACGGGTCAAGTGTACCCGCATGGCCTATTTTGATTTTCTTTAGGTCGAATTTCTTTCGAATGACCCATTTTAATTTATTGACCGCCTGAAAAGATGACCATCCTAGGGGTTTGTCAATGAGGAGCAGTTGTCCATTTAAGAAATCTTCCTTTGTACGAGTATCCATTCTTCTGAACAATTTTGTTAGCCATTGGGGTTCAGGTGGTTGCCCAGAAACCATAGCCAATGGCAATGAGCCCAACAATCAAGCAATAAATCGCGAAGTAAGACAACTTACTTCTTTTGACCAATTGTATCATCCAAGTACAGGCGGCTAGCCCCGCAACAAAAGCGGCTATAAATCCGGCTATCATGGCTAGGTTGTTTTCGCCATTAAAATTCAAATCTCCACTTAGTACATCCTTTCCTATCTTTCCTATAATCAATGGTACGACCATCAGAAAAGAAAATCGTGCCGCCTTGGTTTTATCCACTCCGAGTAGAACGGAGGTGGAAATGGTCGCGCCACTTCGCGAAATACCAGGAAGCATGGCTATTGCCTGAGAAATTCCTACAATAAAGGCGTTTTTAAAACTTACTTTCTTGTCCGTGTCTTTGGCTTTATCAGCAAAGTAGAGGAGCGCGGCGGTTATCAATAGCATGAAGCCTACGAAATGGATATTTCCTCCAAAAAAAGCTTCCAACTCTTCTTCGAAAAAAAGTCCGACCAGAACGGCTGGCAACATGGATACGATGATTTTGAGTGAGAACTGTGTTTCTTCATTCCATTTAAAACTAAAGAGCCCACGCAGAATCTCCCAAACATCCTTCCGAAATACAACAAGAGTACTGAGTGCTGTAGCAAAGTGGAGTACCACTGTGAATAAAAGGCTTTCTTCAGGGATGGAATTATCTCCTAAAATAGCTTTTCCCAATTCTAAATGTCCACTTGAAGAAACGGGTAAAAACTCGGTCAATCCTTGAATGATACCGAGAATGATAGCGTCTAAAGTGTCCAATTAGCTTTTCTTCTTGTGCGGGTTCAACAAAATGGCGTATACTTCAATGCCCAAACCGATGAGCACTAATGTCGGTGCCAATCGAATTCTTCTAAAATTGAAGATATCCGGATTGAAAACACTAGGGTCATCACTTCCGCCACCACTCATTAAGATAAAGCCTAGGGTGATAAAGGCAATGCCGATGAACATGAACATATAGTTCTTTTTTTGAAAGATAAATTCTTGTTTCGGTTGCTGCTGGCTAGCGTATTTTTGCTTCTTGCTCATGGGGCAAAGTTAATAATATAATTCATCTGTTCGTAAATTGAGAAAACGCTGCGTGGCGAAATAAGTGCTAATCAAGGAAATTAAAAGGCCAAGTGCAAAAACTCCGATAAAGAGAATGATTAGAACGATAGGATCTTGAAGTAAGCCCAAATCAGGAAAATTGGAATCCAAATAGTATAAAAGTCCTGCTAAAGCCAATAGTGCCAGAACAGAGCCGAGCATACCCAGTTTGATGTTCGTCCAGATAAATGGTCTACGAATAAAGCTTTTCGTGGCGCCTACCATTTGCATGGTCTTGATGATAAAACGTTTGGAATAAATGGATAGCCGAATGGAGCTATTAATCAGCAAGACTGCGATAAAAGTAAAAATACCACTGGCTACCAGAATCCAAAAACCAATCCGTTTTACGTTATCATTCAAAAGTCCAACAAGCGGTTTGTCGTAACTAACTTCATCGACGTAGCTTTTGGCGGAAATCTCAAAAGCTATTTCCTCGATTTTCTCCGGGGAGACAAAATCGGCATTCAAATTCACATCGATCGAATTTTTAAGGGGATTATAGCCAAGGAAATCCATGAAGTTCTCCCCTATTTCTTCGCTATGTTTCTTCGCGGCCTCTTCTTTGGAAACGTAGGTAGCGACTTTCGTATAGTCGGCCATCGAAAGGCTTTTTTGAAGCTGGTCGATTTCTACCTCTTTGGCAGTCTCTTTTAAAAAAACCGATATGGTAATCTGTTCTTTAAAATGATCTGCCATCTTTTTAGTGTTCAAAACCAACAAACCTAGTATACCTAAAAGAAAGAGCACCAAACCGATACTCAATACTACAGAGAAGTAGGAGGAAATCAATTTTCGTTTTTGGTACTGTTCAAAAGACTGACCCATAGTAGGTATTCAATATGTAAAAATAGGAAAGTAAAGTCAATTTATTTCGTTTCTGTTTGATAGGAAATCGAATTGCATGAACTAGAACTTATCGCTTCAAAGTAAAATGGCCTTTAAATTGCTGATCATCAGCCGTTATTGCATACCAATAATCAGAAGACGGAAGCATTTTGCCATTATAGGTACCATCCCAAGAAAAAGAAGTAGTACTCGATTGTTTGATTAGCACCCCATACCGATCAAAAATTTGCACTTCGACGGAAGTAAAGAATTCCAAGCCCTCAAATAAAAAGAGATCATTGAATGAATCTCCGTTGGGCGTAAAGAACTTGGGAATTACAAAATGAAGAAATTCTTGACTAACTACCGGACAATTGGTCTTACCCCGTACTTGAACCCGATATAAACCTCCTTTGACCAAATCAAAAACGGGGCTGTTTTGAAATTGGCCGTCGTTTAGAGCATATTCAAATTCACCTGAGTTTAGTGTGCTTACAATGATGTCATCGCTATTAGAACGTATAGCGCCGATTACGGGTTGATCTATTTGTTCAATGGTTATTGTTTTCATAGCTGAGCAACCGTTTTGGTTGGTAGCAGTCAACGTGTAAATACCTGGCTCCTTTATTTCAATGCTTTCCGTGGTTTCCCCTGTATTCCATTGATAGGTAACATTGCTTACCTGAGCGCTTAAAATGATAGGGACATTTTCACATAAAGAAAGGTTTTCATCGGATACTATAGGTAGTTCCTGAATTGTAAATGTCAGGGGAGTTCTTGTCTGTGAAAAACAAGCTGTAAGATTAGAACTGGCCGCAGCATAATAAGTACCAGATGTTTTTGGAATAAAGGTAGTACTGTTTTCTAAAAGCAAATTTCCGCCCAATGGGGCATCATACCAGTTTACCACTTGATCCGATGCAATAGAGACGGTCAAAGGGCGAAGTTCAATAGCACATGCCGATATGTCTCCATTACTCGCCGGAGGGTCAGCAATAGGTATGATCAAAGCACTAAAAACATCAGAAATCACATTACACAAGGTATTCGAAACATTGATGGGGTCTTCAGCCACTTTTACTCTAAAAAAGCGAGAAGTAACGAGTGTAGGCGTGACATAAGTATTTGTAGTTTCACCCGTAATGTCTGTCCAGTTAATACCATCTGAACTAACTTGCCATTGATATGCATGGCTGTTATACACCGAAAAATCTGGCGTTGCAGTGATGGTTGTACTTATAATGGCTCCTTCATCTTCACATTGTGCTATATTATCTTCGCCGGTTTCATTGCGTAATGAAATAAAATCGCCACAAGTTTTAAACGCAATATCATCGATGGCTAAATCATTGCCACATCCACCATTTCCATTATTGATCATTTTCAAAATCACGGAAGTCTGTCCGCTTTCTGTTTTAAATAAGAGTCCATATCGATTCCATTCCGGTGCATTCGTGCCTGCAATATTACCAGTATCCCCAGTTGCTAGAAGCTCGGTATTTGTGCTATCCCAAATTTGAAATTTGACGTTTATGGGAAGCCCCAAATTAGGGCAAAACAATGAGGGCGGTAATAGATTCAGCACCCAGGATGAAAATTCATAGGAGGTGTTTTCACACAGACCGTCAATTGCTTTTTTGTAAAATTCACCAGCCTCAAGGTCTGCATTTACAATCAATGCTTTACCATTGATGTCATTTGGTGTATGATCTATAGCATCATGCCAATCATAGTAACCGGTGCTATTTGCAATGGTGTAGCTGCCGTCATTTGGTGTTCCAGAGGTAAAAAGATAGGTCGTTATTCCAGGGTCAAGGGCAGGGCCAATATTAGTTCCCGTTCCGAAATCTTCTGTAAATATCGGATCTCCTGAATTTCCGCTACAAAAACCAAGTTGAGCGTAGGTATCTTGAAGGCCAAAAAATGAAAAACATAGGATTGTTATAATCCTATAATGACTCGATGTTCCCAATCCTTTAATTTAATGGCAGCAAGATAATTATATCTTTCGCCTTTATGATATTAAACTTATTTTTACCGCTTATAGCAAAGAAAGATAGACAATGCAATACAATTTCAACGAAATTGAGGCCAAGTGGCAAAAATATTGGGCCGACAACCAAACTTTTAAAGCGGAGCTAAATCCACAGAAGGAAAAGTTTTATGTGTTGGATATGTTTCCCTATCCCTCAGGTGCCGGACTTCACGTAGGTCACCCTTTAGGTTATATTGCCAGTGATATTTATGCACGTTATAAAAGACATAAGGGTTTTAATGTGCTGCACCCTCAGGGATATGATTCTTTCGGCTTGCCTGCAGAGCAATATGCCATACAAACCGGACAGCACCCTGCCATCACCACTGCCGAAAATATAAAAACCTATCGTAGGCAGTTGGATCAAATCGGATTTTCATTTGATTGGAGTCGTGAAGTGCGTACATCGGACCCCAAATATTATAAGTGGACACAATGGATCTTTATTCAATTATTCAATTCGTGGTATTGTAAGGAGCATAAAATGGCATTCGATATCAAAGATTTGGTCAAAGTCTTTGAAGAATCGGGAAATTATATGACCGAAGCCGTCTGTGGCGATGACGTTCCCCTTTTTACAAAACAGGAATGGAAATCGTATTCAGATAAGCAAAAACAGGAAATTCTTCTCAATTATCGATTGACCTATTTGGCGGAAACCGAAGTGAATTGGTGTCCGGCCTTAGGGACTGTTTTGGCAAATGACGAAATTGTAAACGGGGTTTCAGAAAGAGGGGGTCACCCCGTTATTCGAAAAAAAATGACCCAATGGAGCATGCGCATCTCGGCTTATGCGCAGCGATTATTAGAAGGTTTGGACAAAATCGATTGGCCACAACCACTTAAAGATTCTCAAACCAATTGGATTGGAAGATCACAAGGTGCTTCGGTAACCTTCAAGCTTCATAAAAGTTCGAATGTCACCTTGAGTGCAGTCGAAGGGCAGATCGAAGTGTTTACAACAAGACCCGACACCATCTTTGGAGCAAGTTTTATGACCCTTGCACCAGAACATGAGTTGGTGACAAAAATAACGACTCCTGAGCAAAAAGCCGAAGTAGAAGCCTATGTTGAAGCAACCGCAAAACGATCAGAGCGTGATCGAATGGCCGATGTGAAAACAATTTCTGGGGTATTTACCGGTGCCTATGCCGAACATCCGTTTACTAAAAAACCGATTCCGATTTGGATTGGTGATTATGTTTTGGCGGGTTATGGTACGGGAGCGGTGATGTCGGTTCCCTGTGGAGATCAGCGTGATTGGGATTTCGCGAAACATTTTGATATTGCGATTCCAAATATTTTCGAGGGAGTCGACATTTCGCAAGAGGCTTTTGCCGATAAAGATAAAACCGTCATTGCCAACTCTGATTTTTTAAACGGGCTTCCTTATAAAAAAGCGGTGAAGACCACCATTTATGAATTGGAAAAACTAGGGCAAGGAAAAGGGAAAGTCAATTACCGTTTGCGAGATGCTGTGTTTAGCAGACAGCGCTATTGGGGTGAACCCTTTCCTGTCTATTATGTTGATGGAATGCCGCAGATGATAGCCTTAGAACATTTACCGATCAGGCTACCAGAAGTAGAAAAGTATTTGCCAACCGAAAGCGGGGAACCGCCTTTGGGCAATGCAACCGTTTGGGCTTGGGATACTAAAAAGTTGTCAGTTGTCAGTTGTTCGTTGATAGACCATAAAACGGTATTCCCTTTAGAATTGAATACGATGCCCGGTTGGGCGGGAAGTTCGCAATACTTCAACCGCTATATGGACCCGCATAACGAGGAGGCCATCTTCTCGAAAGAAGCCATTAACTATTGGCAAGATGTGGACTTGTATATCGGCGGAAGTGAACATGCGACTGGGCATTTATTGTATGCCCGTTTTTGGCAAAAATTTATGTTCGATAAAGGGCTGGTGCCCAAAGATGAGTTTGCCAAAAAACTCATCAATCAGGGGATGATTACAGGGACTAGTGCGTTTATTTACAGAACTCAGGTAAATAATAAGCTTACCATTGTTTCAAAGAACAGAAGAAAAGAGTTTGGTGAATATGAATTAGGGGTCGAGTCTGAAGGAAATAGAGATCTTGACAAATACCGATCGTTTCAAAAAATTCATGCTGACGTTTCTTTGGTGAACGCTTCTGATGAATTGGATATTGAAGGTTTTAAAAAGTGGCAACCTGATTATAAAGACGCTGAATTTATTCTGGAAGATGGTAAGTATATCGTTGGCCGCGAAGTCGAGAAAATGTCCAAATCCAAGTACAATGTCGTCAACCCTGATGATATCGTTACTGATTATGGTGCAGATAGCCTTCGTTTGTATGAAATGTTCTTAGGGCCTTTAGAACAGTCCAAACCGTGGAATACAGCAGGCATTACAGGAGTACACTCATTTTTGAAAAAGTTTTGGAAATTGTATTTTGATGACAATGGTTCTAGAATAGCGAATGCTGAACCAACAGCGGAAAACCTAAAAACACTACATAAGACCATCAAAAAAGTAGAAGAGGACATTGTGAATTTTAGTTTCAACACCTCGGTGTCCACTTTCATGATCTGTGTCAACGAACTGACCGCTCAAAAATGTTCTAGCAGAGGCATACTTGAACCTTTGGTGATTTTAGTGTCGCCCTATGCGCCTCATATCGCGGAAGAGCTTTGGCAAAAATTAGGACATGATGAATCTATTTCAACAGCATCTTTTCCAACTTTTGAACCCAAATATTTGGTGGAAAGCAGCAAAGAGTATCCCATTTCTTTTAATGGAAAAATGAAGTTTACCATGGAGCTTCCCTTGGATTTGTCTAAGGAAGCTATTGAGTCAGCGGTCATGGCGCATGAAAAAACGCAAAAACAACTAGCAGGCCGTCAGCCTAAAAAAGTAATTGTGGTTCCAGGCAAGATCGTGAATATCGTTGGCTAGTGTCTAGGTTTTTCGAGGAAATGAGATGACATCGATTTACAGGACAATCTGTGTCTTAGACCAGCTAATAGACAGAATGCTTCGAGTTGAAAGAGTGCCTCGGAATGACAGTTACTCTTGGACATAATGGCAGAAAAAGGTCTTGGCGGGGTTTTTGCATTTTATTGGGTAGTTTTAATGAACACTAACAAAAAATTTAGAAAATATGTTTGGATTTGATATGGGCTATATCATCATTGCTGTGGTTTTCGGGCTTTTCAGTATGCTGGTAAGTAGTCGACTAAAAAGTAAATTTAAGGAGTACTCAAAAGTGCACTTGCGCAATGGGATGAGTGGAGCTGAAATCGCTGAGAAGATGTTAGCCGATCATGGTATTCGTGATGTAAAAGTGATTTCTACTCCCGGAATGCTTACGGATCATTATAATCCGGCTAATAAAACCGTAAACTTGAGCGAAGGCGTTTACGCACAAAGAAATGCTTCGGCCGCTGCTGTCGCAGCACATGAATGTGGTCATGCCGTACAACATGCTACGGCCTACGAATGGTTGGGGATGCGCTCTAAATTAGTTCCCATTTTAAATGTGACTTCACGCTTTTCGATGTGGGTCATTTTTGGGGGACTAATGTTGATGCAAACTACTGCAATTGGCGGGACTATTGCCTGGGTAGGTGTTGGTTTATACGGCATCGGAACCTTGTTCAGCTTCATTACCTTACCAGTAGAATATGATGCCAGTAACCGTGCTTTGGCATGGCTGAAGAACAAGAATATGGTAAGTCAAGAAGAATATGCAGGGGCCGAAGATGCTTTGAAATGGGCCGCTAGAACCTATTTGGTGGCCGCTATTGGCGCCTTGGCAACACTGCTCTATTTTGCAATGAAAGTTGCTAGTAGGGATTAAGTGAATTACCCACTTACGAGTTTTAGCCCGCTAAGGAAAACTTAGCGGGCTATTTATATTGCTAGCCGTAACCACAAACTGCTGACTTAAATTGTAATCTGCCTATCAATTTGCTGCGCCAATGAAATAAAGGTTTCCGTGCGTGAAACCCCTTCAATTTGTTGAATTTCTTTGTTTAAGACGTGCATTAGGTGCTCGTTATCCCTACAAAGAACTTTTATCAAAATTGACCAATTGCCTGTAGTATAATGACATTCCAGAACTTCATTAATTTCTTTTAGCTGTTTTACGGCCACTGGATTACTCATGGCCTTGTCTAGGTAGATTCCGATATAAGCCATGGTGGTATACCCCATCACTTTAGGGTTGATGATAAATTTTGAACCGGCCAATAGTCCTGATGCCTCCAATTTTCTCAAACGTTGGTGAATGGCCGCTCCAGAGATTCCGATATTTCGGGCAATTTCGAGCACGGGTGTCCGTGCATCGGACATTAAGAATCTCAGAATCTTTTTGTCAATACCGTCAATCTTTACGTTTTTGGAATTAGATTTCATGAATACAGTTTCAGGTCTGTAGTAAAAGTAAATGTTTTATATGAAATTGAAGGTATCCGTTTCTTCCTAACAAAGGGGAAAATGGATTGCTGCCTGCCGGTAGGCTACAGCTAGTAAGGCGGAGGGGTGAAAGATCAAGCCATACATTTAAAATACAAAGGCCGATATTTATCTGTCTGTCTCCTTATTTAGCATTCCTTCCTTCCGCAAGAACGGAATTCATTCCCAAACTTGAAAAAGAAGGGGAGCCCAAAAGCTATTTATCATACACAGACTCTGGATTATATCCAAGGTACGGCACATCGTATTCTTTGAATACGACCCCATACTCTTTTAACTCCTCTAGAATTGGGTCGTAAACTTCTTTTTTGATAGGAATTTGAACTCCTGGAGTGGTGATTTTATTGTTGAGAATGGCAAGGGTGGCAATCGCAACAGGAAGACCCACAGTTTTGGCCATTGCCGTATGCGTTCTACTTTCTCCTTTGACTACGGTATTTGCGTCAATTTGGAATTGTTTCCCATCTAATTCATACCCGAATTTATGGTACATGACAATCATATCTTTATCATCTTCATTAAGCGACCAACTGTCTTCAAGAATGTATTGCAACATTTGGGCGGGCGTAGCTTTCTTTAAGGGAATGGTTTTTTCACTATCGAATACGTTCAATTCCAAGAGTTTTTCCCACATGATATCGTCTTGTTCAATTTTAAGGTAGTGGCGGAGTTTTAGTTCAACGGAATCAGTTGGGGAATAAGATAAAAACGAATTTATGAATTCCCGATAAGTCATTCCTTCCGAGTTTTCCATAGTGTAGCTATCATCAGTTGCACCAAGTTGCACGAACATATTCCATGCTTTTGAAAAACCCACCCGCCGCATCGTACCCCGATATAGGGTGAGAACATCATGTAATCCGTAGGCTTCTTTATAATTCAAGGAATCACGATTGGCATAGCCTTCGAATCGCCCGTAACCCTCAATTTCGAAAAATTCCGTACGGCGAAATAGCTTATGATACGGAATGTATTTATAGGTGCCCTCTTGAAGGAATTTTGCAGCACCACCTTGTCCTGCTAGTACCACGTTTCTTGGGTTCCAAGTGAATTTATAATTCCATAAGTTAGTATCGCTTTCAGGGGCTACCAAGCCGCCGGTAAAGGATTCAAAAAGAATCATCTTACCGCCTTTTTCACGAATACGATCAATGACCTGCATTGCGCTCATATGATCGATGCCAGGATCTAATCCTATTTCGTTCATAAAAACCAAGCCCTTTTGCTTGGCTTGTGCATCCAGGGTTTTAATTTCTTCGCTTACGTACGAAGCGGTGACCAAATGCTTTCCAAAAGAAATGCAATCTTGTGCAACTTTCATATGCATGCGCGCAGGAAGCATCGAAACGACAATATCACTTTCCTTTATGGCCGATTTTCTATCTTCATCATTGAAAATGTCGAGTTGAATAACGGTACAACGGCTGTGATTCTTTATATAAGACGAAATCGCATCGGGATTAATATCACCAATCATCAAATGGAGCTTTTCCTCTGCTGCCTTTTCTAAAAAATAATCTATCAGATAGGATGTAGATTTTCCAGCGCCGACCACAAGTATTTTACGCGTCATTTGTTGAATTGTTATTTTTACAAAACGAAATACTAAGGTATCAAATTGTTACATTTATAAAAAAACATGTTATTTAAGTTATGAACAAAACAATTTTTATCACAGGAATCTTGATGGGGGTTTCAGCAGTAGCTTTGGGAGCCTTTGGCGCACACGGGCTTGAGAAACTTGTAGAGGCCGATGCTTTACAGACCTTTGAAACAGGAGTGAAATATCAAATGTATCACGCGTTGTTCTTGTTGATATTAGGCAGCACTGGTCTGCTGTCCGAACAAAACAAAAAATTCCCCTTTTTCATGATTGTCATCGGGGTTGTTTTATTCTCTTTTTCCATCTTCTTGTTAGCAACGAATAGCCTGACCCGATTTGATTTTAAGACAATAGGTTTTATAACTCCTATTGGAGGACTATTACTTATTCTGGGTTGGATGGTTGTCGGATACCAAGTATGGAGATCCGTAAAGAAGTAACTACTTTTTATTCGCCTGGTTAATGTAACGTTGTAAAGCCATAGTCATTGAGGGAGTATCCGGTGTTGGTGCTTTAATGTCGATTCTTAAACTGGCATTGGTAGCAGCCTTCACCGTCGAATTCCCAAAAACTGCAATTCGAGTGTCATTTTGTTCGAAATCAGGAAAGTTCTTCAATAGTGATTCGATACCAGAAGGACTAAAGAAAACCAATACATCATAAACCACATTACGTAAATCCGAAAGATCGCTAATTACGGTTTTATAGAAAATGCCCCTTGTCCAATCAATCCCTAATTTATTCAAAGTTTCTGGCACCACAACTTTTAAGGTATCAGAGGACGGAAGCAAGAATTTTTCATCCTTGTATTTTTTAAATAATACCTCCAAATCGGCAAAGTTCATTTTACCAACATAGATTTTTCGCTTTCGATACACCACATACTTCTGAAGATAGTAAGCCACTGCTTCTGACTGGCAGAAATATTTCATACTGTCAGGCACTTTAAAACGCATTTCTTCGGCTATTCTAAAAAAGTGGTCGACCGCATTCCTGCTTGTCAATATGATTGCGGTATAATTATTTAGGTCGATTTTTTGTTGACGCACGTCTTTAGCATCAACTCCCTCGACATGAATGAATGGTCTGAAGTCTACTTTGACCTTCTCTTTCTCAATTAACTTCGAATAAGGAGAGTTTTCCATTTTCGGTTCTGGTTGCGATACCAAAATCGTCTTTACTTTCATATAGCTCAATCGTTTAGATAACTTCCGATTATTACAAAGGGTGCAATTTCGAGTGCGCAAAGGTACAAAATAAAATAGAAAAAGTTACTGGCTAAAAAGTTTTGATGATTCCTTAGTAGGGTGACCCATCCAATGACATTTATCAAAAGAATCAAGAAAAATGCGACATAAACCACTATCTGCGAATCTTTTAGCACATAACACAGAACAAGGTTGGCAGCGAACATCACGAGACCGCTGTAATTTAGGTATGAAAGTTTTTTGAAGATAAGTTCGCTAATGACCTTGTTGGAGTTAAAGATAAACCCATTGCTCAATTGTAATAAAACCTTGATTAAAAGAAAAAGTAATAGGGCCCCCAAGATGAAAGGATAACTGTATGAGCTATCCATATTCAATAAAGAACCATCTTTAAATAGAACCAGAAAGGCCAAATAAATGAAAAGAGAAAAGTTGATGACCTGAAAAACCGTAAAGAAAATATGGAACCAATTCAATAGCTTTTCTTTTTTATTGTACATGAAAACATACTTATTATTGAACGGTAGAATGATGAAATTCAAGAATCGGTTATAAAACGCACTTTTTGCCAAGACCACCAACATTAGACTTCCGAACAGCAGCAGCGTAATCCAATCAATACTTTGTATGTTTCTTAGAATGGGTTCCACTTACTTCAATTTAATGCTTTTTCCGTTTAGCCCATAGGGCAGTTGGTTTTCTGATATCCCGATTTTAAAGTATCCAGGCTTTTTCATGTCCGTTTTAGGTAGTCTAAACGTAAAATTCACTGTATCATTTGATTTCAATTTCGAAATTGTTTGGTCGCTTGGAGATGACTTCATTT
>JARFRH010000244.1 GCA_029287355.1 Maribacter sp.
GGATTGCCCATCTAAATGCATATAAAAAAGAATCGTGGGTTTGCTATCTACCATAGGAAGGGAAGCAAAGAAAAGTGATTCCCCCTCGGTGGGAAGAATCGAGGAGTTAAAGCCCCTAGCATTGAAATTCTTCTCCAACCAAGTTAAATTTCTATTGATATCGGCGTGTTCAAGCGCGTCATTCGGAATTTTTACAAAACTGCGAATTTCGTTGATCGCCTGACGAACTTGTCTTTTTAGTTGTGCTTCCTCTTGAGCTAGTGCATTAAAGACAAAAAGGAAAGAGAAAATAAAAAGTAATTTTTTCATTGGGATTTGATTGTATTTTGAAGGCTAAAAGTAAGTATATTTAGAGGATTACCTTTTACTTTTAAACTTTAATATAACCAACCGAATTAGAAGTAACCACGGAAAACCATGGAGCAAAACATCAAACCAATCCATCGGTTTCATGCCAACAGCTCCTCCTAGTATCCATTTGAGTTTACCCCAAATATGCGGTTCTGGAAAAAAAGGTGCAAGCCCCAAAATAAGGCATAATAGAATTACAATTTTCCAATCGTTGATGAGCTCTTTCAATTTATCTAATTTTTTTAATAAAGTCTGAAACGGCGCCAATACCATTTGCAGTCAAATGTTTAATAAAAGCGGAACCGATAATTGCACCTTTTGCATTTTTTGTGGCAGCATGAAAGGTTTCAGCATCTATTATTCCAAAACCAACAATTTGTGGGTTCTTCAAATTCATTTTAGCAATACGTTCAAAGTATTCAGTTTGAGTATTCCCGAAACCTGATTTTGAACCGGTGACACTAGCGGAACTTACCATATAGATAAATCCGTCAGAAGCCGCATCGATTTGTTGAATGCGTTCATCGCTGGTTTGTGGGGTGATCAAGAATACATTGATAAGTCCATATTTCTTAAAAATGGCTTGGTAACTCGCTTGATAGACGTCCAAAGGCAAATCAGGCATAATGATACCATCAATACCAATTTCATGGCATTTTTTACAAAATTCGGCTACCCCGTATTGTAACATGGGGTTGAAATATCCCATCACCACAAGGGGAATAGAAACGGTTTTACGAATATCTTTGAGTTGTTCAAAAAGTTTTTCGGTGGTCATTCCATTTTTCAATGCCGCCCTGGAACTATCTTGAATGGTCGGCCCGTCTGCCAGCGGGTCACTAAATGGCAAACCGATTTCTATCATATCCACACCATTCTTTTCCAAATCTTGGATTATTTGTACAGTGTCATTTAATGCAGGGTAACCGGCGGTGAAATATATGGAGAGGAGTTTTTTATCCTCTTGCATTTTTTGATGAATCCTATTGGTCATTATGCTAGCTTAAAATAATCAATGTATGTGTTTAAATCCTTATCCCCGCGCCCTGACAAGCTAATCACAACAACATCTTCGGGCTTGAATTTCTTATGGTCGAAAATGGCAAAAGCATGTCCGGTCTCAATGGCCGGAATGATTCCCTCTAGTTGTGAAAGTTCCAACCCGGCGGTCATGGCTTCATCGTCAGTAGCCGAATAGAATTCAGCTCTTCCCGATTTGTGTAAATGCGCATGCATTGGTCCTACACCAGGATAATCCAATCCTGCGGATATGGAATAGGGCTCTGTTATTTGTCCGTCACCTGTTTGCATTAACATTGTTTTGCAACCGTGAATAATACCCACTTTTCCTAAAGCCGATGTTGCTGCACTTTCTCCTGATTCAATACCCTTTCCTGCTGCTTCAACTGCAATGATGCCTACTTCCGGTTCATCCAGAAAATGATAATAAGTACCCGCTGCATTGCTACCGCCCCCAATACAAGCCACTACGTAATCAGGATTTTCACGCCCCTCTTTTTCCTTCAATTGCCATTTGATTTCTTCGGAAATAATAGATTGAAATCGTGTTACCATATCGGGGTAAGGGTGCGGACCAATCGCCGAACCGATAATGTAATGGGTGTCTACAGGGTTGTTGATCCAATCGCGAATGGCTTCATTGGTCGCATCTTTTAAAGTTCGACTTCCAGACAAAGCAGGTCGTACTTCAGCGCCTAACATTTTCATTCTGGCCACATTAGGTGCTTGACGAGCAATATCGATTTCACCCATGTAAACAATACATTCCATCCCCATCAAAGCACAAACAGTGGCTGTAGCGACACCGTGTTGTCCTGCTCCGGTCTCGGCGATAATTCTGGTTTTGCCCAGGCGCTTGGCCATTAGAATTTGACCTATTGTATTGTTCACCTTATGTGCCCCGGTGTGGTTTAAGTCTTCTCGTTTTAGATAGATTTTACAACCGTGTTTCTTGGAAAGACGTTTCGCAAAGTAAAGGGGAGAAGGTCTGCCTACATAATCTTTGAGCAGTTGATGGAATTCCTTTTGAAAAGAATCCTCATACATGATTTTCAAATACTTTGAGCGTAGTTCTTCGATATTGGGGTAGAGCATTTCAGGAATAAACGCTCCTCCGAATTCTCCGTAATATCCTTTTTCGTCTGCGTGATACATAACTTTTTTAATTTCATTCCCTTGAAACTGCCTGCCTGCCGGCAGGGACGGGAATCTGTTTAATTTTAACTTAAGGCCTTTTTAAAAGCCTTCAACTCTTCAATATTTTTAAGGCCCGGTTCAACTTCAAATTTACTGTTCACATCAATGACTTCGCAGTATTGAGATCCTGGTGCTTTTATAAAATCCTTTATAGATTCTATTTCCTCTAACCCAATTCCTCCACTTAGAAAATAAGGTTTGGTATAAGGATACTTTTTTAGGACTTCCCAATTAAACACATAGCCATTTCCACCAGGAAGTTTTCCTTTGGAATCGAACAAATAATAATCACAAACATCTTCAAAGTGCTTTAGTTGATTGAAGTCAAAATTAACTGCGATAGAAAACACTTTAATGATTTTTAGCTGTGGCAGTACTTTCTTCAGTTCATCGCAATAAGCAGGCGTTTCTTTACCATGCAATTGGACTAACAGCAACCCGTAGGTCTTTACTTTTTCAGCAATTTCCAGTATCGTGGCATCCACAAAAACACCTACTTTTTTCACACTATGCGGAATCGATGGTAGATTACCTTCAAAATATCTTTTTGAAGGTTCCCAGAAGATAAAACCTAGGTAATCGGGTTTTAAAGAGGCAACCTCCGTAGTATTTTTGTTCATACCACAGACCTTCAGCTTCAATAAAGCTGTTCCCTTTTTATTAGGCTTTTCGTCTTTGTTTGAATAATAATACTCCATTTACTATTTTTTCTTCGAAATACTCCAACTAATTTTGTCATACCGGTGCACGAGGATTCCCCTCTTGGGTTTCCACGTTTGTCGGAAGGACAATCAAGAATCCAGATTTTCAATAAACATCTTGGCACTTTCCCCAGGGTTATCAGTCTTCATAAAGTTCTCACCAATCAAAAAACCTTGATACCCGTATTGTTTTAAATCTTTAATCGCTTCTATACTACTAATGCCACTTTCAGAAACTTTCACAAAATCATGCGGAATCAATTCTGACAAAAACTTGCTCGGCTCTAAACTCACCTCAAATGTTTTGAGGTTCCGATTATTAACGCCCAACATATCCAAACTCGGCATAATGGATTTATGTAATTCTTCTTCATTATGAACTTCCAATAACACATCTAAATCCAACCTTTTGGCCAATAACGAAAAGGCCTTGATTTCTTCCCTGGATAAGACAGCCGCTATCAATAAAATCACATCAGCGCCGTGGGCTTTTGCTTCCAGAATTTGGTACTCATCGATGATAAATTCTTTGCGGAGCAAGGGCATTTTCACAGAAGCGCGAGCTAGTAGCAAGTCTTCTAACGAGCCTCCAAAATATTTGATATCCGTAAGCACGCTCATACCGCAAACTCCTGCGTTTTGATAGCCTTTGGCAACTTGAGCTATGTTGGTATGCTGATTTATGGTGCCTTTTGACGGAGAGCGTCTTTTATGCTCGGCAATAATTCCAGTATGACTATTTCGAAGCGCAGCAGCTAAAGAATTTCCTTTCCTTCTAAAAAGAACGGACTGCTCCAATTGCGATGATGGAATGAGCGCTTTTTTCAAATCGACTTCCTTGTGTTTGTCTGCTACTATTTTAGATAAAATATCCATAATTTAGTGATCTCTACTTTCTATAATTCATTCATCATTGCGAACACGATAGCTAGGCGGGTAAAGCAATCTGTTTTTTTTGTGCTCTGAACAAACGGATTACTTCATTATAAGAGGGCTCTCGTAATGACGTTTTAATTGTTACTCAATACTTGCAATTTCTTCAATGCACTCAATCCTTTACCACTCATTAGAGATTCCTTCGCCTTTTCAAACCCCTCTTTTATACTACTTTTTTCAACCGTTGCAATCGCCACTCCTGCATTAGCACATACAACATTGTTTTGAGCTTCCGTACCTTTTCCTTGTAACACATCGAGAAATATCTGAGCGGATTCTTCAATACTATCGCCACCCACAATCTCAAATTGTTGTATAGCTTTTAATCCAAAATCGGAAGGTTTTATCATTCCTTCCGCAGTATTGGAAATGGTTTTCGTATTGCCGGTCAGGGAGATTTCATCATAGCCATCTAATGCATGTAAGACCGTAAAATTCTTATCTGTATTCTGATAGAGGTATCCGTACATACGTGCTAATTCCAAATTGAAGACGCCAACCATTTGATTTTTGGGGAAGGCTGGATTTACCATCGGACCTAGCATATTGAAAAATGTTTTTACCCCGAGTTCTTTTCGGATAGGGGCTACATTTTTCATCGCCGGGTGAAATAGGGGAGCATGCAAAACACAAATACCTGCCTGGTCAATTGATTTCTCTAAAAAATCAGCTTGGTTGCTAAATTTGATGCCAAGAAATTCCATCACGTTACTACTTCCACATTTTGAGGAAACTCCATAATTACCATGTTTTGTTACTTTCACTCCAGCACCAGCGGTAACAAAAGAAGCTAAAGTTGAGATGTTGAAGGTGTCTTTGCCATCGCCCCCCGTACCGCATAAATCTACCGGGTTATAGGATGATAAATCCACAGCCAAGCATAATTCTAAAAGCGCATCTCGAAAACCTTCGAGTTCTTCGATAGTGATACTTCGCATCATATACACGGTCAAAAAGGCTGCGATTTGGCTGGTATTATAGTCCCCTTTCGCTATGTTGACCAAAATCCGTTTCGCATCTTCCTTTGCTAGAATATCGTGATTGATTAATCTATTTAGTGTCTCTTTCATCATTCCTATTTTTAGTTTCCATTCCCGCGATCCTTCCTGGCGCCAAACAGGTTCGCGGGAACGACATTAAATCAGCTATTTAACCAGTTTTCCAAAATCTTTTTTCCTTCCGGAGTCAATATCGATTCTGGGTGGAATTGTACTGCGCAAACATCATATTCTTTATGTCGTAAAGACATCACTTGTCCGTTTTTATCAAAGGATGTGGCTTCCAACACTTCCGGAAGTTCAGGATTTACTACCCACGAATGATAGCGACCTACTTCTATTTCCTTTGGCATTCCTTTGAACAAAATATCCTTTTTTGTGATATTGATTTTTGAGGCGATACCATGAAATACTTCATCTAGGTTAATGAGTGAACCGCCAAAGACTTCACCGATGGCCTGTTGTCCCAAGCACACACCGAAGATACTTTTGGTAGGTGCATACGTTCTAATAATCTCTTTTAAAAGACCAGCCTCATCTGGTATGCCGGGCCCTGGAGAAAGTACGATTTTATCAAATTCAGTAACTTCTTCCAAGGTCAATCGGTCGTTTCGTTTTACTACCACTTCGCAATCTAAATCCTCCAGGTAATGAACCAGATTGTACGTAAAACTGTCATAATTATCTATAACAAGTATCTTCTTCATCTTAAATGCTTTCTGCGATTTCTAAGGCTTTTGTTAAAGCACCTAGTTTGTTATAGGTTTCTTGTAATTCATTCTCTGCATTTGAAGCTGCAACCAGTCCAGCTCCAGCTTGGTAATGCAATTCGTGGTTTTTGCTCAGGAAAGTACGAATCATAATGGCATGATTAAAATTTCCTTTGAAGTCCATAAATCCAATAGCACCACCGTAATAACCACGGCTTGTTTTTTCATATTTTTCGATGAGCTGCATCGCCATATGTTTGGGTGCTCCGCTTAAGGTTCCTGCCGGAAAAGTATCTGCCACCACTTTCATGGTCGGAATATTTTTTTTCTTTTGCCCTGTTACTTTCGAAACCAAATGAATGACATGGGAGAAGAATTGTACTTCTCTATAGTTCGTAACTTCAACGGTATTACCATTGCGACTGAGGTCATTTCTGGCCAAATCGACCAACATCACATGCTCACTATTTTCCTTCTCATCTTCGGTCAATTCTTTTGCTAGTATCGCATCTTGCTCGTCGTTTCCGGTTCGTTTGAATGTTCCGGCGATGGGGTGTATTTCTGCTTTTCCATCTTGAACGATAAGTTGTGCCTCCGGAGAACTTCCGAAGATTTTAAAATCTCCGTAATCAAAATAAAAGAGATAAGGCGACGGATTCACCGAACGCAAAGCGCGATATACATTGAATTCATCCCCTCTAAAGCCTTGTGAAAATCTTCGTGATAAAACAAGTTGAAAAACGTCACCGCGCTGGCAATGTTTTTTCGCTAGCTCAACCTGTTCTTTATACTGCTCATCTTTCAAATTGGAAGTAGCGCTTCCATCCAAAGAAAAATTATAAGAAGCAAAATTCTTGACATTGAGAATCTGCTCAATTGCGGTAATATTATTTTCCGATTCAAAACAGTTGGCAAAAATGTACGCCTCGTTCTTAAAATGATTGATTGCGATAATATTTTGATAAACGGCGTAGTAGATATCCGGAATCTGAACCGTATCTTCTTTTTTAGAAAGCTTTAGATCTTCGTAATAGCGAACGGCATCATAGGCCATATAACCGAAGAGTCCGTTATCAATGAATTTAAAATCACTTTTTCCGGCATCAAAACGTTGACTAAAATCGTGGATGATGCCAACCACATCGGTTTGGGGTTCAATCTGGATTTCATTCGTAGTACCATCAGGAAATTGTTGCATTACAATTTCGTTTTCAACTTTTATGGAAGCGATAGGATTGCAGCAGATATACGAGAAGCTATTGTCATTGGCATGATAGTCGCTACTTTCAAGAAGAATGCTATTTGGGAATCGATCTCTAATTTTTAAGTATACACTTACAGGCGTAATAGTATCCGCCAATATTTTCTTATGATGGGATTGTAATTGGTATTTCATTTGATTCTATAAAATGAGTAAGGCTTGTCGTGATGACAAGCCTTATATAGTTTTACTACAATGATGCTCAGCTCACGTTAATTTTCGAGAGTTATTCCACCACCAGGTATTTGTATTTCTTATTTGCATTGTTCAAATATAGAAATCATTTTTAATATCACCATTATGGTTTTGAATAAAAACAAAAAAACCTGCACTTGGTTAAAAATGCAGGCTGCTTAACTGTGAGGTCAAGTCTACTAAAATTCTAAATCTACAACCAAGTCGAATTCGTCATAGATGGTTTTGTCTCCTAAATTCTCAAAGAAACTACCTGAACCATATTTTACATCGTAGTTGGCTCGGTCAACTTTCATAGTTGCAGTAGCTTTACTACCATAAATCGATACATCAAAGGTAATAGGTTTTGTGATACCTTTTATGGTCAGGTCACCTGTAACTTCATAAGAATTTTTTCCGGATGCCTGAATATCGGTAAAAATTAACTTTGCTGTGGGGTGCGTTTCCACGCCGAAGAAGTCATCCGATTTCAAATGCCCTTCTAGTTTTCCTTTATATTCACCTTCCAAATCAGTGGAAATTAAAGTAGGCATGTTGACTTCAAATTGCCCTCCGGTTAATTTATCACCATCGAACATCAGAGCTCCTGATTTCAAATCAACCGTACCTGTATGGGAACCGGTAACTTTGTAGGCTTTCCAAGTAACTTTACTTGTTTCGGTATTGACTTCTTTTTTTTCTGGGTCTATGGGTTCAGTTGCTGTTGCAGCAAA